>CAMEOO010000077.1 GCA_945929875.1 uncultured Caryophanales bacterium | reverse complement strand
AGCAAAATCGCGAAAGGCTTATAATAGCGCTCGGCGAAAGCCGACCTAGGAGCATGGTTCAATGGTAGAACAGCGGTCTCCAAAACCGTTAACGAGGGTTCGATTCCTTCTGCTCCTGCCATTTGATGCAAATAGGTCTGATACGATAATATCGGACTTTTTTATGGAAAAATAAAGGATTTCAACATAAAATTGCATTTTTTCTATCAAAAAGGTTTGAACCGCAGGGGTCTGATGATAATCAATTATTATGATTTACACGATTTGCTTTAAGGGTGCTAAGATTTTTACACGATTACAAGCAAGGGTGCTAAAAATTACACGATTTAACACGATTTGATTTTGCTCGACTTATATTGGTGATTTTGATATTAGAAAATATTTAAGATAAATTACTTGCTAGTCTTTAAATAATTATAAAAGTGTTATATAATTTACGAGTAGGTGATAATAATGAATTGGCCAAAAATAATTAAGACATTAAGAAGTAAATTGTTTTTAACTCAAGAAGAATTAGCTGAGATGATTGAGGTATCTTTTGCATCAGTTAATAGATGGGAACAAGGTCATTTTGAACCGACTATGAAAGCAAAGCGTAAACTTGCTAAGATATGCAAAGAAAATAACATAGATATGGAGGCGTTATAATATGCATCCTTTTGTTAAATGGGCTGGTGGGAAAACCCAGTTATTATCTAAAATAAAGGAATTAATGCCAAAAGAATACAATCGATATTTTGAACCTTTTGTTGGTGGTGGTGCTCTTTTATTTGAGATTAAGCCAAAAGAATTTACGATTAACGATTTTAATTCTGAATTAATTGAGGCATATAAATCATTAACGAATAAAAGCGATTTTGAACTTCTAAAAGAATCGTTAAAAGTTCATGAAAATGAACATTCAGAAGAACATTATTATCAAGTTAGAGAGTTAGATAAATCAAAAGACTTTGTTGAATTACCTCGCCATGCTAGAGCGGCAAGAATGATTTATTTAAATAAGGCGTGTTTCAATGGCTTATATAGAGTAAACGCTAAGGGTTATTTTAACGTTCCTTCTGGAAAAAAGAAAAAAGTAACATGTTTTGAAGAGTCTAATCTTAATGATTTATATAATTTCTTCAACTCATCGAGCTATGAAATTTTGAATGGTGATTTTGAAGAAGCTGTAAGAAATGCAAAAAAAGGTGATTTTGTGTATTTTGATCCACCTTATGACACTTGGGATAATAAAAATTCATTCACTTCTTATGCTAAAAATCCTTTTGAAAAAGATGAACAAGTTCGCTTATCAAATGTATATAAAGCATTATCAAATAAAGGAGTATATGTGATGCTTAGTAATCACAACACAGATTTTATTAGAGAATTGTACAAAGATTTTAACATTCATATTGTAGAAGCAAAAAGAATGATAAATTCTAAAGCTGATGGAAGAGGCAATGTTAAAGAGGTGATTATTACTAATTATGAATAACATCTATTTTAAAGATAAGGATTTTACTTTATATTTTGGTGATTGCCTAAAAGTATTAAAAAAGATTGGTGAAAAATCTATTGATATGATATTCGCTGATCCACCTTATTTTTTATCTAGTGGTGGCGTTTCTTGCCACTCTGGTAGACAAGTATCAGTTGATAAAGCCGAATGGGATAAATGTATTTCGTCAAAAGAGAAACTTAATTTTAATCGAAAATGGATAAGAGCTTGCAGGAAAGTTCTTAAAGATGATGGAACTATATGGATTAGCGGGACTTTTCATAATATCTATTCAGTTGGGGTGGCGCTTGAATTAGAAGGCTTTTCAATTATTAACAACATTACATGGCAAAAACCAAATCCAACTCCTAATCTAGCTTGTAGATGTTTCACTAATTCGACTGAAACAATTTTATGGGCTAGAAAAATCAGTGACAAAGGGAAAAAAGGAAAACATTATTTCAATTACGAATTAATGAAAGAAATAAATAACGGAAAGCAAATGAAGGATGTATGGACATTAAATCTTCCTAAAAAAGATGAGAAAAAATATGGAAAGCATCCAACGCAAAAACCAATATCAGTTCTTGAACGAATAATATTAGCTTCCACAAAAGAAGGGGATTTAATCTTAGATCCGTTTAATGGAAGTGGGACAACTGGTATTGTTGCTTCAATTTTGAATAGAAAATACATTGGAATTGATATTGAAAAAGCATATTTAGACGTTACATTAAAAAGATATCAAGAAGCGAAAGGAGTTAAATAAATGAAAAAGAATTTTGAATCATGGTTATTAACTATGAAAGATAGTATTGCTACTTGGGGCTATTATACTGATTTTGAAAAAGTATATGAAAATGTAAATAAATTGAAAGTCGAGTTGAATATTTTAAACTCACTTATTGGATCAAGAAATATTGAAAACGAATTTAAATCTCTGATAATTAAATATCCAGAGGTGATTAAAGCAATACCTATTCTTTTAGCAAAAAGAGAAAAAGAAATAAAGATTATTGATTCTAAGGAAACATATGTTTTC
>CAMEOO010000076.1 GCA_945929875.1 uncultured Caryophanales bacterium | reverse complement strand
TTTTTAATTATAACATATTTATAAAAACTTTTTATAATGATAAAATAGCATATGGATACAAAAGGAAAGTAAAATGAACGAATTACAAAAATGTCAATTAGAAATACTAAAAGAATTCATTAGAATATGTAAAGAAAATAACCTTCAATATTATTTGGTAGGTGGAACTTGTCTTGGCGCAGTTAGACATAAAGGATTTATTCCTTGGGATGATGATATCGATGTCGCGATGCCAAGAAAAGATTACGACAAGTTTATTACTCTCCAAGACCAAATGAAAAAGCCTTACTTTATTCAAACATATAAGAGCGATAAAAATTATATTTATAATTTTGCAAAGGTAAGAGATAGTTCCACAACTTTTGTTGAAAACTTTTTTGCATGTTCACAAATGAATCATGGGGTGTGGATTGATGTTTTCCCTCTTGATGGAATGAGTTTGGAAGTTAAATCCCCTTTAGAATTTACCAAAAAAGTCAGGTGGACTTGGCATCAAGTATGGTTAATGTATCTACCTAGTTTAAAAAGGAAAGTAAGATGGAAAACATGTTGGAAAGACATCCCATTAAATTTTGTTGCATATTTATTCTCTTTCTTAAATTTTAACCATTATAGAAATAGAAAGGTGGATAAAAGAGTTACAAGAATTAAATATGAAGAAGCAAAATTAGTAGGAAACTTCTTTGGCAATAACGCAAAAAAAGAAGCAATGCCTAAAGAGATATTTGAAGAGGGAACTATTGGTACTTTTGAAGGAGTAGAAGTAATATTACCAAAAGATTATGATAAATATCTTACCCTTCTTTTCTCTGACTATATGAAATATCCTCCAAAAGAGCAACAAGTAGGTCACCATCACAATAAAGGGTTATCACTAACAGAAGATTATATTACCTACTCAAAAAAACACGGACTATAGAAAGGACACAAAATGAACATTGCACTTATTTTAGCCGCTGGTTCTGGAACTAGAATGGGAAATACCAGTAAACCAAAACAATTTTTAAATATCTATAATAAGCCTTTAATCGTTCATACGATTGAAGCTTTTGAAATGCACGATGAAATCGATATGATCGTGATAGTAACTAACGATACTTACATCGATCAAGTAAAAATTTGGTGTAAGCAATACGATTTAGGAAAAGTAAAATCAGTAGTTGCTGGAGGTTCTTCTCGTCAAGAATCAGTCTATAATGGTATTCAACATTTACAGCAAATTGGTGTTAAAGACGATGATATCATTTTAATTCATGATGCGGCTAGACCTCTAATTAGTCAAAGCATCATTTCTGAAAACATTGTAGCTTGTAAAAAATATGGCGCAATTGACACCGTCATTCCAACAAGTGACACCATCATTAGATCTTTAGACAAAGAAACAATATGTGAAATCCAAAAAAGAAGTGAACAATATCAAGGGCAAACTCCTCAAACATTCACTTTCCAAATAATTAAAGAGGCTCATGAGTACGCTAAAAAGACAAATAATACTGAAACGACAGACGATTGCAGATTAGTAATAAATATGGGAAAGGAAGTTCATATCGTAAACGGATCAAAATTAAATTTTAAAATAACCACTTTCGACGATTTAATGATGCTTAAAGCATTACTTAAAATTGGAAAATCTGAGGTGCTTTAATAATGTTTATTACAACTTATAAAGTCACTGCCCCAGAAGTTATCGAAGAATTTGTCGACACTTTGGAATATGATAACCAAAGTGTTTTAGTCCATGTCGATATGATGGCAATTTGTAAAGCCGACATTAGATACTTCTTAGGAAATCGTGATAAAAATGTTTTAGATAGGAAATATCCCCTTGCCCCAATTCATGAAGCGGTAGGAACAGTTATTAAAGATCCTACAAACAAATTTGAAAAAGGAGATAAAGTAATCTTAATTCCTAATTTTGTAGACACTTCCTTATGTGAAAAATGTCCACACACTAGATGTCACGATAAAGATTTAGGCCAAAACTATTGTCCTCATGCAGTTTTTAAATCATCTTCTAGCGATGGCTTTATGCGTCCATATTATAGTTGCTCTAATAATTTATTAGTTAAATGTAGTTCAAATGTTCCTTCAGAAATAGCAGTCTTCAGTGAATTATTAAGTGTTTCTCATTCTGCTTGCCGTAGAATCGATTTTAGCAAAGCTAAAAATATAGCTATTTTTGGTGATGGAATAATGGGATATATGGTTTATCTATTATTAACATTTTTATACAATAAAAAAGTAACTGTTTTTGGCCTAGACAAAAATAAGCTTTCTTCTTTTACTTATGCTTATACTACTTCTTTTGAAGAATATCGTGGTGAAGGTTTCGATACATTAATAGAGTGTGTTGGAGGAAAAGGAAGTGAATTTGCCATCAATCAAATGATTGATATTTCACAAATTGGCGCAGATCTAATACTAATGGGCGTCAGTGAGCATAACGTAGCCATCAATACAAGAAAAATTCTTGAAAAAGGTCTTTGTATAAAAGGTGTCACAAGAAGCACAATAGAAGATTTTGTCGCAGTAAGTAAAATACTTGAAAAT
>CAMEOO010000075.1 GCA_945929875.1 uncultured Caryophanales bacterium | reverse complement strand
GCTAAAATGGTAGAAGAAGGAAGACTTGAGAAAATGGGTTCTGGTAAAACGACATATTATGTGGTTAAAATATAGTTGCTCTCATTTTGTAAGCTGTTTTACGAGAAAAAACTATAATGTGAGAGAAAGAACGATGTTGTATCAAATAGATATGGCATCTTTTTTTCTTGTATTAAATTTGTAATTATGAGTTTAAGTGTTCAAATCTTTTTTAAAAAACGGGCTGTATTAAAAATGAAATGATACTCTATTGATATATATTTACTTTTAGTAAAGTCGACGAAAATTCGAGTAATCTATCGTTTGTTATTATAGAAGATCGTGAATTTATGATAAAATCAAATAAGGTGTTTTCATTCAATTATTCGCGATAATCATTTTTACTAAAACAGAATATAATTGCTTATTTTTATCTAAAAGATAAACACCTGAATAGAAAAATGTTAAGTAAATTTATTTAATCAACTGACAAATCAGAAATTATTAAGTTGATGGAGGAAAAATAATGCCTAGTTATACCACTGAACACTACGTTTTTACATATAAAGAAGGTACTCTAGCTGCTAAAGATATAAGAAAAGTTTCTAAAATACAAGAAAAATGTTTTGCAAGAATATGTAGTACATTAAAAGTTGATTTTACAGAAAAAATTAATTATTTTTTTTTAGATTCAGCAGAAGAAGTTGGAAAATTATATGGTATAAATGAACCAATTAATGGCTTTGCTATATGGGGAGAAAACAAAATATACGCAGTATATAATGATAAAATAAAATGCATAGGCCCACATGAGGATGCTCACTTGATTTCATTTGTTATAAATAATCCTAAATCTAATTTTATTGTTGAAGGTTTAGCTATGTATTTTGATGAAAAATGGTGGGGACTTGATAATGATGTTTGGGCTAGTTATTATAAAGCCAACAATAAGGACTTATCAATTTCTAATTTATTAAATAATGAAGAATTTGACAATTTAAATTGTGAGATAACTTATCCAATTGCTGGATCTTTTGTTAAATATTTAATAAATAGATTTGGTGTTGATAAATTTATCCAACTTTACCAAATAACTGAAGTACCAGATAGCAATGATTTCAAAAAAATATTTCATTACACAATCCAAGAACTGGAATCATTATTTTATCAAGAAATTAGTAATGTTAACTATGATTTACAAGAAATCAAATTATTACTTGAACAATAAAGATGAACAATATCTAAATAGCTTAAACTGTTATAGAAACAAGCAAAATATTGATGATAAATTAATTGATAAATTAAATTTACACTGTCAATCGATATTAGGTAAAGATCGTAAATCCTATTATTATTTAGCTGATTATCTATTCATATTAGATTATATAACTGATTATAAATTTGCATTAAAAAGAAAGTACATTAATAAATATTCTTCGTATCCTGCTTTTATTAGAGAACTTAACAGCGCTTATTCTAGTGAGAAATAATTTTAAAAATTCACCAAAAATTTGATGAAAGTAGTAAATAAAAGCCGCAAGATGAATATTTACGAAAAGGGTCAAAACTTCATTAAAAACCCGAAAAAGTAAGTTGAGCTGTTAAAAGTGAAATTTACAAATATCTACTTGTGAAAGTAGAAGTCAATCTACTAGTATAAGGACTTTAAATTACTTTCCTCTCCCAAAGAATGAAACTAATAGTAAGACACCTAATTTAGAAAAGATTGACAGCAAATAAGTAAACTAGTTTACTAGAGCTTAGATGCGTGGCAAAGAGAAATCGAAAGCCATGGTGAAAGGAGTTCAAAAGGCTTCAATAAACCAAACAGGGAAAGACTTGGTCGTAAGATTGAGGGTGGCCCAGCGATAAGAATGAATTACTTCATTCGAAGCGAGCAAAAGAGACCTTATCTAAACTAAATAAGTAATTATTTAGAAAGAAATAAGAGGATCTGAGTAGCTGTAAACTTAGATTGAGATAATCTAATAGTCCAAGGGGAAACTTATTCGGAAGAATGAGTGGAAACAAAAGACCGGGTTAGCAGAAACGCAAAACCCATTACAGAAGCAAAAAACATTTCGTTGGAGATGTGAGATGCGTAGCAAGAGACACGAATAAAAACGTGGAGGTAGCTATGTCTAAACTAGTTATATAATCTAGTGAAGACGAAGGTCAAGGGCTTGAAAGAGTCACTGCCTATGTGGAAGGAAAAGTCAAATTTTCCGACATGAAGCTGTTGCAACCTAGTAAGGAGTTTCCAGACTAGAGGTGCTATGGTAGCTGCGAAGCATGGACGAAAGAAAATGCGAATCAAGAAGGAAGAATAAGATATTAATCTTAGTCCGAAATCAAGAGAAGGTTATCCGTAAGGTTAGACCCAGCGCAGAAGTAAAAAATAGAGTTAATCTATTGGATGCGCAGTTCCCAAGATTCCTGTGAAGGAAGTCTTAACACTGTGACGGAACCTACTTAGCAATAAGTAAGTATGTCGACGAGAAATACGAAAGTATCGATCTATATCTAAGAATCTATTCTTAGATGAAGAGAACGGAAACCTAAATGGATTCTTAACAAGGAAACTTATTAAGAAGTCCATGAGGAGGAGCCAA
>CAMEOO010000074.1 GCA_945929875.1 uncultured Caryophanales bacterium | reverse complement strand
TGAATATTCTAATGCTTGGGAACAGGCAATTTAATGCTTGAGAACACATTCATTTTTTGATAATAATTTAATACTTGGAAACACCCATATATTTACATTCGATAAGAATCTCCAAATAATTATAATACTTGAAATTTTATTGTTTGTTTCAAGTAGAAAAGGAGGTTCTTTTTATTATGTTTAAAAAGACAAAAATCAAACAAATTATTAGTTTGATTCATCTTAATTCAAGTAATAGTTTTATTGCTAATGCGTTAGATGTGTCAAGAAACTCAGTTATTAAGATTCGAAGTAAAATTGATGAATTGAATCTGAGTAAAGAAGATTTAGAAGGAAAGGAAGACGATGAATTATATGAAATATTCTTTCCTACTAAATTTAAAAGAAAATCATCATTAACACCAGTTGATTATAACTATGTTCATGATGAATTAAAAAGGGTTGGAGTTACCTTAAAACTCTTATGGGAAGAATATGTCGATGATTGTAAAAAAGAAGGAACGAAAGCATGCAGTTATCCTACTTTTGTTATCAATTACGAACATTACACATCAAATAAGAAATATACTTCTCATATTGATCATAGACCAGGTGAAGATATTGAAGTTGATTGGTCTGGTCCGACAATGCACTTCATTGATGTTGATTCAGGAAGTAAAGTCACTGCTTATCTATTTGTCGCTACATTACCATATTCGCAAAAGATATTTGTTGAAGCCACAACTTCTATGGACCAAGATGCATGGATGAATTGTAATGTAGATATGTTAAATTATTTTGAAGGCTTACCATTAAGAATTATATGTGATAATTGTAAGACTGCTGTTATATCTCATCCTAGAAGAGGTGAAATTGAACTCAATGAAGAATATCTTGCTTTTGGTGAATATTATGGAATTATGATCAAGGCCGCTAATGTAAGAAAGCCAAAAGAAAAACCTTCAGTTGAAGGTAGTGTTGGTAAAATCGCAACTAAAATAATCGCTAAATTAAGAAACGAATCGTTTTATTCATTGGATGGTCTTAATAAAGGTATATTAAAGGCTCTTGATGATTTTAATAATGCACCATTTCAAAAGCGTGATGGTTCTAGAAATACTATATTTGAAATAGAGGAAAAGCCATATTTGAGAAAACTACCTCTAATTCCATATGAAGTTAGTTCTTGGACTTATGGAATTAAAGTAATGTTTAATACTCATATTTGTTATAAAGGTAATTTTTATTCCGTTCCTTTTAATTACATTAATAAACTAGTTGATGTTAAAGCTAATAAAACGGATATGTTTGTTTATTTTAATAAACAATTAATAACTTAACATAAAATATTTTCTAATCTTGTTAAAAACAAATATAGAACAAAAGACGAACATTTAGATAAGAAAAAAGAGTTTAATCCATATACTTATGAATCTGTAATAGAAGATGCTAAAGGCATTGGATTATCTACTCTTGAGGTTGTTAATAGATTATTTAGTGAGCCTAAAGTAAAAGAACAAGCATTTAACGCTGTTCTTACTGTATTAAGTATCTCTAAAGCTTATTCTAAAGAAATCCTGGAAGATGCCTGTAAAAGAGCTTTAGATACTTATAGTATACCTCACTATAAACAAATATTAGAAATGTTAAAAATGAAAAATAATGAGCCTAAACAAAAACCAACCAAAGATAATGAATCTTTAAATGTTCGAGGATCAGATTATTATAAATAGAAAGGATGCAAAATGAAAAACGAAACTAAAAAGAAATTACAATCTCTTGAACTTGGTGATTTAGTAATTGCTATTGAAGAACAAGAAAATAATATTATTTATGTTGATAAAACTTTTGATGAAAGAATGGAATTATTAACAGATAACCTAATCGAAATTAGATACAATAAATTAGTAAAAAAATTAACTACAAACGCATGTTTAAAATACGATAACGCTTCTATCGAATCTGTTGATTGTGAATTAAGAGGTATCGATAAAAATATCATTATTAATCTTTCAAATATGAGATTTATTGAATCTGCTACAAACTTAGTTATTACAGGTCCAACAGGATCTGGTAAAACGTATCTAGCTTGTGCTTTAGGTGTAGAAGCTTGTAAACATACTTATAGAACTTACTATATTAGAATGCAAAATTTAGTTAAAAGGATAGATGAATTATCTTCTAACCAAAAACAATTAAAAATTTGGCTTAAAAGATTGGCTAATTATTCATTATTAATTATTGATGAATGGTTGACAAATAAGACAACTGATAGAGATGTAAAATTCCTTTATGAATTATTTGATTTAAGAAGTGAAGTTAATTCAACAATATTCATTTCTCAATTCGATAAATCAACATGGCATGACAGATTAGGAGGTGGAGTTCATGCTGACTCTATTATGGATAGAATTAGTCATAATGCTTATAAAATTCCTTCTGCCACTAACAATATTAGAAAACATATTGATAACGAAAAGTTGAATAAATTCATCGAAGAAATAGAAGCAAGATAATTAAAAAATAAAGAAGTTAAATGTCAAAATCTAGCTTCTTTTCATACTGTTCTCAAGCATTAAATTTTAGTAATTTTTTAAGGGTGTTCTCAAGCATTAAATTGCCTGTTCCCAAGCATTAGAATATTCA
>CAMEOO010000073.1 GCA_945929875.1 uncultured Caryophanales bacterium | reverse complement strand
AAGGTTGGTTACAAAACCACAAAATTACCAACCTTTTTGTAAACACTTCTAATAATTTAACGATTTAACCATCTTTTCACTTTAATTCATTTCCTTTTAGGGTGATATTTTCTTCACTCTATCCGTTATGTGAGTTATCAAAAGAAACATAAATGTAAATTGACCATCATTTCAAATCGTTAACATGTTTAAATGAGTAAAAACTACTATAAAAGCAAGAAAAAAGGCAATACAACATAATGTATCACCTTACTTATTCGTCATATATCATCTAAGTTTTAAGATACATTTCACACTAAGAGACAGAAAATTAGTCAAAGGGTGAGCTAATCATTCATTATATATTCCGCTTGTTTAATTACATCATCAACAGCAGTTTTTGTATATTCAGGTGGATAATTATATTTTTTTAGACACTCTTTAATCTTGATTCGCATTTTAGCTCTCGTTGCTTCTTTGTTGGACCAGTCTGTTGAAGCATATTCTTCAACCACCTCTTTTAATTCGCGAGCAATTAATTTTAACGTTTCATCACTTAATAATTCATGTGCCGATTTATCTCTTACCAATGCGTCATAAAACGCTCTTTCTCTGCCAAAAATACCAAGCTTATTTGCCTCTTTTTCATCTGAAACCATTTCACTTGCAAAACTAACTAAATCAACAATAGTTGCTTCTGGAGCAAAAGTAGCGTCTCTATCGTTATATTTTTCAAGAATTTTTCTAAGTCTCTTTGAGTATTCTTGTGATTTAAAATAATTGTTCTTTCTTGATTCAGCAATTGCCTTTTCAAGAAGTTTTTTTACTATTTCAACAAACACATGTGGGGGATTCTTTTTCCTTAATTCTTCAATCTTTTCTTTACTTAGCAAATCAATAACATTAATTGAAGTATCCTTGTCTTTTGTTAGTACTTTTACTTCATCGCCTTTTATCGCATCAGCTAGAAGGTTTGAAACATATTCGTTCATTTCTTTTGTAGAAACGACACCCGGCTTATTTCTAAGTTTTAAAATGTAGCTTCTAATGGCTAAATAATACATGATATCGTCTTTTTCATTTGATGAAACAATGCCACCACAAACAACAAATGCTTGCTTTATAGCCAAAGATAAATCATTAATAAATGGATCTTCTCTGTTCTTTTTGTCAGCCAAAATAAACTGAGCACCTTCTTGAATTGCAGTAAATCTAGTTAAAGAATCTGTGCTGTAGAATTTAGATTTTTCAACTTTATAGAACCATTCATTTAGAATGCTTAATTTTTCTTTTAAAATAACATAGATTTCTTTTTTTATGTCTTGAACATTATTTGTTCTATCTCTATCAGTATATTCAGTTAACGCAGAATCTAAAGCTTTATTTAGACCAATGTAATCAACAATTAATCCATATACTTTTCCAGGATACACTCGATTAACACGAGCAATTGCTTGCATTAAGTTATAAGATTTTAATCTTTTAATAAAATACATTACATCCAAATCTGGAACATCAAATCCAGTAAGCCACATATCACACACAATGGCTATCTTATATTTTGAATTATCTTTCTTAAACTCTTCACCAAGTTCCTTTCTGTATTCGCTATTTTTAAATAATTGCCTTTGTTCTTCTGTATCTTTATTTGATTCAGTTACTACAAGTATAGTTTTATCTTTGTATTCTGGTTTTTGATTAATAATTTCGTTATAAAGTTTAGCGGCTGCGATTCTAGTTTGGCAGACAATCATCGCTTTTCCGTTAAGAAATCCTTTTCTTTCTTCGTAATGATTTAAAATGTCAGACGCAAAAAGTCTAATCATATCATCATCTTCTAATATGACTTTGATCTTAGACATTTCGGCTTTAGATCGTTCGATTGAATTCTTATCTGCTTTAGCGTTATTTTCTAAATCACTATAGTATTCATCGATTTGTTTTAAGATTTCTTCATTAGTCCATACTTTAGCAAGACGTGATTCGTAATATAATTTAACTGTAGATCCATCGATAACGGACTGAGTCATATCATATACATCGATGATATCGCCAAAGATATCAGTAGTTTGTTTATCTTTTGTCGAAACAGGAGTTCCTGTAAATCCAATAAATGTAGCGTTAGGAAGAGCATCTCTTATATATTTTTCAATTCCATATTTAAATACTGCTTCCATTTCGTCGGTTTCAGCATTCTTTTCATAATGAACAGTTTCATAGATGCCATAATGCCCTCTATGCGCTTCATCAGTCATAACAATAATATTATTTCTTTCGTTTTTAGGAAGATTTTCTTTGTCAAATTTACCAATAGTTGTAAGAATAATTCCGCCCTGTTTAATATTATTTAATTTCTTAACTAAATCAGCCCTAGAAATGGCGATGACTGGCTCACATTTCAAATAGTTTTTAGCACTAAAAAATGTTTTATATAGTTGATCATCTAAATCAATTCTATCGGTTAATAATACAATTGTTGGTACATTTAAACCTTTTTCTATTAGTAATCGATGAGCAAGCATAACCATCGAAAAAGACTTTCCACTTCCTTGAGTATGCCATATAATTCCAGCTTTACCATTGCCATTAGGTTTTATAGTTTTAATAATAGAATCTAGCGCTTTATTTACTCCAAAGAATTGGTGATATTGTGCCATTATTTTTATTGGTTTATCATTTTTATCAAGAATAAAGAAAATGTTGTTTTTGATGAAATCTATTAACCTTATTTTCTCAAACAACCCATTGATTAAAACATTAAGTTTAGTTACACAAGTATCATCATATCCTTTTTCACCATTTACACTTTTCCATTCATTGTATCTATCTATTTTAGATGTAAGTGTGCCAACTTTTGTACATACACCATCAGATATAACTAAAAATGAATTGTAGTTAAATAATGTAGGAATATCATATCTATAGCCATCATGTTCTGAGTTAGCACCGAGTTGTGCATACGCATGTTCTAATGTGGCATTTGTTGCATCTTCATCAAATGATTTTAATTCCATCACAATTAAAGGTAATCCGTTAATATAAACAATAACATCAGGAATTCTAGTATTTTTACCTTCTTTAAACTTAACTTGATGGCATACTTGAAATACATTATTTTCGGGATTAATAAAATCTATAAACTTAATAAGTGGATTAACTTGAAAATCTTTAGATTCAATTGTAATACCATCAATTAAAATTTTATGAAAAGTAAAGTTTCTTTCAAATAATGATGGATTCTCAAGTCTTTTAACAGAATTAATGGCATCTTGAATCACATTAACGTTAGAAATCTTATTGATTTTCATTAAACATTCTCTTAATAGTTCTTCATTAATGAATTCATCGAGATTTCTATTTAATATCCAATTATCATTTTCGTCTATTAATTCATATCCTTTATTTTGAAGTAAAGAAATTATAGATTCTTCAATTACACTTTCGTATATCATAATTACACCACCTTATTCTATAACTTCCCAATAGCCAGTTTTATCGCTACCAATTCTTGTTATCTTTCCAGCTTGAG
>CAMEOO010000072.1 GCA_945929875.1 uncultured Caryophanales bacterium | reverse complement strand
TAAGGTTGGCGGACCATCAAAGGTCTTCGCCATATTGTGCGGGATGGGACCGCCTGGAGTGGCATTTCTTGGCAGTGCTATATAAACCAAAGGTCAGATTGTGTTCGTGTCGGTTATATACAAATAGGAAAACTTTATGTTTTCACTCATTTGTTATCATAATAGCCTGTAAATAACCTTTTAATAATTTCAACATTATCTATATAGCAAAAAGATTGAGGCGCTCTAAATTTTGAATCTATACTAGACGGATCAAGTGGTTCTTTATAAAGATCGAATCTTGAAATTTCAATTCCAAAAGCAACTGTATGATTTTGAAAATAATCAAAAAACTTATCTCTAGAAATTGATCCGCATTTCGAATATTTCTCCCAGATATAATCCGGTGTCCCTTTTTCAATATGACTTACTAAAAAACTACCTATTATTTTCTTCACTGGTGAAGATGAATATACAAATGCGCGTTCTACAGTTTCTGAAAATATACGTTTTCGAAACTCTACCTTCTTAATACCATTTGCTATAGCAGAAGCATATTCCGGTTTAATTGATAATAAAACATATTTATGCTTATAAGGAACATTAAAAAAATATTCATAGGACCCTCTTCTATACAAAGACTTGACTTTATCTTTTAGAACAAATCCACGCTTTTTTAAGAAAGAAGAAAATTCCTTCATATGTATGCCAGAAACCGTTATTAACGGTTTATTTTCCTCCAGCAACTCTACGGATTTTTGTAGTAAACAAGATCCTATTCCTTGATTTCTATATGACTTAACTACACGTAGAGTACATATTTTTTTTTCATCACTAGTTTTCTTTAATATAGAAACACCTTTTATATCAAAAATACCATTATCACAACACAATAAAATTAAGCGACTATCAGTTAAAGTCAGTTCTTTAAAAACCTTTTCTAACCATTCTGTAAAAAATGGATATTCAAAAGCTAAATCTGCTAAAAACAACTTCAACTTAAATAAAAGGTTATCAGCTAAAACTGAGTTTATTCCCTTTTTAATTATATGATATTCCATTTATTTTGTTTTTTTTACACTACCCAACAAAAAAATGTTGAGTAGAAAGATCAACCCTAAAGTCACCACTAACCAAATACCCCAACAATACTCAAAATCTTTTGGAATCAAAGAATCCATAAATGCGATAATAGCAGATGCTATTGTTCCCAATAATACGACTATCAGTATATATATTAACAAACGCATTTTTTGACAATCAGAAAACTCTGTCTTAAAAAACAAAGTAAAGTTCTTTACAGGCTGAATAGAAGGTTTAAATTGAAGGTTCGTATTTTGTAGATTTTGAGTATTCACTTTTTCGAGCCCAAGCTTAAATTCTTCTTTACGTTTCCAATGGTGTGCTACGTTCTCTGATACAAATTCGATTTTATCACCTAAATAAGAGTGCCATCGTTCGTTTTCCAACAATCGCTTATCTAGCTTTATAGAGCTACCATTTTCAACACTTTCTTCTGAATCGGCCATATAGAAAAAATGAACCTTAGAAAACTTAGGTAATTTAAAACCTTTAAACTCAACTAGCTCTTTCTTCTTTTTGGATAACTCTCTTACATCATTCAAGCGAATATCAAACAAATACGAACTTGAGAATGCAGACTGTAGCCAATCATTAGAAACTTTTTTCTTTTTAGCGAAAGCCAAAAAGGATTTTAACATGATACGAAACCTAACAAATAATCGATAATCACGAAACGATTCTGTATTAAAATCAGAGTTAATCGTTATAGTTATTTGTGTGACTCCAGTTTGTTCATCATAAATAAATCCCTCTATGTTTTCCTTAGATAGCTCATACATCAATAGTTTTATCTTTCCACCTTCTATGGTATGATAGCTTTTTGATGGTTCTGATGTACTTTTCAGATCCTCATTGAATACCGTACATAACAGATCTGTATCTAACGACAAACATCTGACTAAGTCATGAAACTCAGATATATCTGCTTTAAAAGGAAGCAAAAGAACGAATTTTCGAATAGACAAGGGACATACTATACCAAAATCTACTGCTCGAAATCTATATTTTTCGTTCGTTACAGTTGACTTCACATCTGAATTCCAAAGATTTATTTGGAACTCAAATTCATCACCTGTTTGTTCTTTGGAAGCAGAATTAGATTGTGTCGTATCATCTTTAAGATGAGGACATTTTCGGCAGCATTCATTTTCCTCCTTACTATTCTTCCAAAAGAAGCCTATACTTTTCATAAGAAACACATTTTTTATTCAAAATCACTATCTTTAAACAAAGAAGGCATTGACATTTCAACTTTTAAACGTTTGTATCTCTTTGTCTTATGTAAAATCTGGTTTCCATCATCCCAGGATAGTATATTTGAAATTTCACGCTCATAAGTAGTCTTTGTTGGTTTACCATAAGCATCATAATCAGTTTTGGAAGTAACCTTCAAGTCACAGTTTAAAACTGTTCCTGTCGTAAATCCTATTTCTTTCGCATATACTTGTTTTAAGAACTCCTTATCTACAATTTTAAAATTAATTTCTTCACCATTGAATATTCCTTTCCATTTAGCCTGACTACCCTTCAATAATACAGGGGAAACAACCAAAACAGAAGTATTTGAATAATTACTCGTTACACTATTAGTTGATCCCTTTATTATTTGTCTTGAGAAATCCGACTTACTAATACTCGCTTCTGACAGTTTGACATTTGGAGTTCTGCGATTATATGAAGAACAAGAAACACTTGTAACATGAGGTTCTTTTACTAACTCTGAATAATACTTATTCCTATTAGTTAAAATATCTGGATCTCCTTTTACTAAAAAGAGTATATCTTCTTCTGTAAAATCCCCTTCTTTAATCTTCTTCAATAATTCTGCTCGATTCAATTGTTTTTCTGATTCATCCAAAGATGGAGAAACACATATAAAATGATTTATCAAAGCACCAGCAAGCAACATGAATAGATTTTTGAAAGCCTCACTTTTAAATACTATTTTAAATTTATCTATGAGGCCACCTTCACCTAATGCAGATACATCTATTTGGATATCTTCCCCAAAAAGATCCCCAAGATGGTTTAATACTTGTATCATACTTGCCTCACATTTATTATGAATAGAAGCGTCCATTTCATGACGCTGCTCATCATCCATAAAATAATGTAAGTCAATTCCTAAAGTAATCGTAGATTCTTCCATAACGTATTATATATCATAGCTTAAATCTCACACCAAAACATACCGATGTATGCACCAGCACAACGTACCAACTATATTACAAGAAGTTAGACCTAACCATTTTGATTTGCATAAAGATCGTATCAAGAACTAGACCTAAAGCCATCAAAGTTCCTTGCCACCCAAGAATTGACCTAAGGCGGACATCATGCGGAGTTGCTTGGCTGATGGGGCTTTGATGCCTTTGTTTGCCATATCCAAATAGAAGTTGAGACTGGTGGATAAGGCTTTGGTTAACTCTGATGGCATCAGCATGTGCCATTCCTGG
>CAMEOO010000071.1 GCA_945929875.1 uncultured Caryophanales bacterium | reverse complement strand
TGGCGGTCTATCTATTGTTTTCGGTTGCTTGCTTCTTTACCGTACATGAGCATTAATCCAGCGATTCTACCTACGATTTTACCATCGATATACGCTAAAAATAGTTTCGTTTCACAAAATTCGTATGCCGGATTTGTTTTTGGGGTGAACGTAGCCATTTCATCATTAAACAAAAATGGAACATAACTAGGGCAATCTTTATATAGGTGATTAGGAAACTCTACCTATTTCTTTAACTCTTTTTTCGTTCTTACTTCTTTTACTACTACCATACTTTACTCCTAGAATTCACTTATGGATTTTGAATTGATTTTTGGGGTTACTAAAAGTCCAATAGTTCCAGGCCCACAGTGAGCGCAGACATTAATCGGAAGGATACCTTGATGGAAATTATTTTCGCCTAGTATTTCTTTTGCACATTCTAAAACAAAATTTAAAACATTTTCCTTACCATCGAAAGAAACAATATAATAATCATAGTCATCAACTTTATACTTTTGAGAATATTCTTTAATTTTGTCTTGAAAGAATTTCTTGCTATTTCTAGTCATCGACTCTTTTTCTAGTTTACCTTCTTTTAAAGAAATAACCGGCTTTAAACCTAGAGTATTACCAATCATGGCTATCGCAGGAGAAATTCTTCCGCCATTTTTTAAAGCAGTTAAATTTTCTGGAATAAATACTACCGAATTATCTTTTTTCCTTTCCTCTATATTATTTACAATATCCTCAATACTAGTGCCTTTATTTAATTCATCGTAAGTATATAAAATATGAGAAAGCATTAAAGAAGAAAGCCCATAAGAGTCAACTACTTTAACCTTTCCTTCAAAATAGTTATTTGATACATTGTTAAATAAATCATACATAGATGATAATTGGCTTGAAATCGTGAAGTGAATAATTTGATCGTATCCTTGATTAAATAATTTTTCAAAATATTCAATAACTTCACCCATGGGTGGAGTGGATGTCTTGATTTTTTTATTTTCTCTCATTGCCTTAGCTAATTCATCTTGATTAATAGTGATACCATCTAAATATTCTTGGCCATCGATAATGACATTTAATGGGAAAACGCTGATGTTAAATCTATCTAATCCTTCTTGATTAATTATGCAAGAAGTATCGGTTGATATTAATATTTTCATAAGCCCTCTTTCTAAATTTGGTTACAAATTACCTTTTCATTTTCTTTAAAATAAATAGAAGAGTCAACATAATAATCAACAAATAAGTCTTATTTGTCTATTCTTTAATTAAACAAAATAAAACTTTTTACAAAAACAAGAAATAGTAAAAAAAACATAATGTGATTGGAAATTAATCGATAAAACTACAAACATTATATTTCTCTTATCATAAGTATCAATAATATGGTAATATAAGCAAGGGATGGGAATTAAAATGAAAAAAAATAAATCGCTTTTTATATTATTATTAATGTCTTCACTCATTGTCGGGTGTAGAAATGTAAACATTCACTCTTCTAGCGGCATTAGTTCTTCTAGTTCAAATGAGTCTTCTTTAGAAAGTTCATCAAATGGAACAACTAGTAATTCTTCTAGTAATAGTTCAAGTTCGAGTGAAAAAGAATCTAGTAATTCTTCTTTAGAATCTTCTTCTAGTGAAAGTTCTTCTATTTCTTCCTCTGAAGAAAATAGTTCGATAGAAAGTTCTTCTACCTCACCTAGTGAATCTTCTTCTATTTCTTCAAGTGAAAACTCTAGCTCAAACTCTTATAGTGAGACTTCTAGTGAGACATCAAGTGAATCTTCAAGTTCATCCAGTGAGTCTTCTAGTAGCTCTTCTTCTAATGAGTCATCTAATAGTTCTTCTAGTGAAAGTTCTTCCTCTAGTCAACCTGACTCACCTCTATATGAAGCGGATATTGAATCCAATGCACCAGACTATTATGAAAGTGTACGTGGATTAAAAGGCTTAGAACTTAAGAATGCTCTTCATAACTTGATCAAAGGTCATACTACCTTTGGTTATAATAGTAGCATCAACGAATATATGAAAATTTATGATGCTGACTATAACGATCCAAGTAAAATCAATTTGATTTATACTGGAAGCGCAAGTAAAAATGCCGAATTTAATAAAGAACATGTTTGGGCTAAGAGTCACGGGAATTTTGGTACTGCGACTGGACCAGGCAGCGACCTTCACAATTTGCGTCCCTCTTATGTAGATATAAATAGCACTAGAGGAAATAAAGACTTTGCTGAAGGAGGGACTGAACTATCTAAATATAAAGGAAATTACCAAACTAGTAGCACCTTTGAACCTCGAGACGACTTTAAAGGCGATGTAGCAAGAACTATCTTCTACATGGCAACTAGATACGAAGGAAATGAAGGTGGTTATCCAGATCTAGAACTAAATAGGCCATCAAATGTTTCAAAATATTTAGATTTATCTTCCGAAGCAAAAGGCGTACATGGAAATTTTGATGATTTATATAAATGGGCCACAAGTGGAATTGATCCAGTTGATAACTATGAAGTAAATAGAAATAATATCATCTATAAAAATTATCAACATAATCGTAATCCTTTTGTAGATCACCCAGAATTTATCATCATGATCTATGACAAAACCTATAATGGTGAAGGTGCCTTAAATGATTTAAATGGATCAGGTCAAATTTCCGATGATGAACAAGCTCAAAGAGTATATGATCAAATCATGAATTTAGGAGAAATCACTTTAGAAAGTGAAGATAAAATTATCACTGCAGAAACTGCTTATAACAAGCTATCTGATAATGCAAAGGCTCAAATTCCAAGTGACGTCTATCAAATCTTATTAGATGCAAGAAAAACTTACGATGCTTTATATGAACAAAATATAGTAACTATCGTTATTTCGCTAATTGATGAGATTGGCGAAGTTACTTTAGAAAGCGAAGAAAAAATCGTCAAAGCAGAAACTGAATACAACAAGCTTTCTTCTAGCCAAAAAGAAAGTATAACTAATTACGCTACTTTAGTTTTAGCTAGAGAAAAACTAGACGAGTTAAAGCAAAGTACCCCTACACTTGAAATAATCTACGAAGGGCTACTTAAAGATGTAACTGGAGTAAGCGGATATAACTCATACACTATTACCTTATCAGATAAAGAGTGGTATGTAAGTAAAGCTTACAAACAAGGCGACGAATTTAGATTAGGACATAACAGCGTAGCCACAGTCGACGATAAATTTAAAAACGCATTAGAATTATCATCGCTAGATGGATCTTCTATGGAAATGCTATGGGATGCAAGTTATTCAAGCGGAATTACTTTCACAATAGAAGGGAACTATGGAACAGTAAATAAAGTGTTTATTCTAAAGTCTACCGATGGAGGCAATACTTACACAAAATGTGCTGAATATGATTATTCTGAATCTCAAAAAGAATACAGTTATTCAGGAGAAATCGAATCTAGCGTTAGATATGCAATAGTAATATCTGGAACAAAACCAAGAGTAAAACTATCAAAAATACAAATATTTGGAGCTATTTAATTCTTTTAAATTAAGCTGATAGAGTCAACGTAAAAGAGATTGTAAAGAAATAAAA
>CAMEOO010000070.1 GCA_945929875.1 uncultured Caryophanales bacterium | reverse complement strand
TATGAATTATCAGTTTTAACACCCTATTTTAGGGGTAGATCCCAAAAACAGGTCCCATATTTATCTCAAATTAATCTAATAAATGGATTGTTTTAATTTTTTTGCCTGAAGTGAAAAGTTAAATTCCAGTTATGTTTTTAAACATAAGCGATAAAAGGAAGTTAGTCTTACTCTTTAAAAAAATTGAAATTAGTCTTACACTTTTATTGTTAGGTTGAGTTAGTAGTAATAATCACAAGATTATCGAAATTGCAGTTTCAATTAACAAAGATGCCTGTTAGTAAAGAAATTAAATTGCATCGATAAATATCGTATTTATCTAGTCTAAAAACACAATGTGCTAATTATAGAACTTTAATCTTGCAAAAGTTAAAATTTACTATATATGTGTAATTACTAGTTATATTCTATCTATGATTACTTCCTTAAGCATAAAAATGATGGTTGGCGGAATATCTAAAAACACTAAAACAGCTAGTGTTATCGCTTGTATATTATATTTCCAAATTCTATTTTTTTCAGGAGCAACCTTACCTTTAGAATAAATGCCAAAGATTATGCAAGACATAATAAAAGTATTTCTATTAACTCAAGGAATAGAGTTAATGAAATCCACTTTCGTTGGCACTCAAATAATTAATCTATTTATACCAATAAATCAATGGTTGGATTAAGTGCTATATGCATTACTATTTCTATTATTTTCTTTAAGTGGGAATAAGTGAGATTCTATTAAAAATCTAATTAGCAATAACTCTTTTGCTTTGCTTTATCTAACATTGTTTTTAAATAATCACGTAATGCTTTATCTTCACAATATATAAAGCATCCTTTTTGCCCTCTAGACAATAGAGTTTTATAAGTATTTCTTATAATTTTATCTCCTAATGCTTCGTTTCCTTTTATCCCTTTTACAGATGCATCAGATTTAGCTCTTTGGGTTCTATCTGTAATTACTCTACCATTTTCATAACGTAAATCTTTTCCTATAATTACTCCTACATATTCAAACTCTAAGCCTTGTGTAGAATGGATGCAGCCAACTTGATCAAAAGAATCAGGATCGCTAGCAAATTTCTCTGTAGTAAAATTCCATTGAGCTTTAAATCCATTTTCTAAAAAGATATCATATTGCGTTTTATCTTTTTCAGAATTCCAAGGATAACAATAGCCAGCGATCATTCTAGATTTATTGTTTATATTAGTTTTTCGTAATTCCTCTCTCATTTCGTTTGGATCATCGAAAACTCTAATATCATAATCTAAATCGAATGTATAATTTGCCGTTTCTCTAATTTCAAGCAAGTTATCTAAAAAAGCGATATATCCATCTGAACCATTACATCTAAATTGCGATTTTAAAATTAGTGAATTATTAAAATGAACAATACTGCCTAATTGATGCGCCCATTTTATTATTTCTTTTATTGAACCGATATCTTTAGTGGTTACAATTTGATCTTCATCGATAAAGAAAACACTTATTTTTGATGCATTAATTATTTCTTTAATTTGATTTTCACCTAAATTTGAGTACATTCCCGATTTTTCTTTTAATCGATGAGCCTCATCACACAAGATACAATCAAAAGTATTGTTTGGAACATCGACAAAACTTCCAGAGCTTTTAAAAAGCCCTTTAAGGTAAGTTAATTTGTGCTTTCCTTTAATCAGAGAGGTTGAAAATGCATATCTAGGAGCAACGGTTTTTGTGGCGTATACTGCTGAATAGCTATTATTAATTATTTTTGAAAGTAAATTAATTGCTATTACTGACTTTCCTGTACCCGCTCCTCCTTGAACAATAATAGTATGCTTTTCATCATTATTTATAGAATTTTCCACCAATTTTAATACAGTAGCATATGCTACTTGCTGTTCGTCGATCATCTCAAACTCTTTATTTCCATTCATGATTGATCCAATACTGTCTTGCAAAGATTTCGATGGTTTTAATTTCCCATATTCAATAATTTCAAATAGCTTTTTATTGGATGGTTTATTCACATATTGAACTAAGAAATCCTGAAGTTTAGTCCCGTCTTCTCTCAAAAAAATTGGAGCATCCTCAATCGCCTCATTGTACTTAGGATTACAAATTTGCTTCCTATCTTTTTCATCATAATTATGTAAGAACGCACAAGGAATTAAATTTATATTTTCATTTCTAACATCCTCGTTAAAATTTTCAATTAATTTTGCATATGAATATGCTTGTTGTGATGGATGAGCAACTTCTCTTTCAGCTCCTCCAGTAAAAGCAATAACAACATTTTCTCTAGAAGTAGCTTTACAAGATTCCCATTGTTTTAACTCAATTATTACAATATTATCTCTTTCTCCATCATTTCCACCAACCATGAAATCAACTCTTTTAGAAGTTAAAGGAATTTGATATTCTATCGCTATTTTTACATCTTTATCAATTCTTTCATCAGACATAATGACAGCCATTTGAGGCAATGAATTCTTCCAAGAATTAAACTCTTGAATACTTTCTCTTCCAATTCCCATTTGGCGGAATAAGGAATCTATCTCTCTAGCAATTCTTCCATTTACTACATCATTTTGAAATGTTCTTTTCGTTCCTGAATACACAATCATAAAATAATACTTCCTTATAATTTATCGTACTTTGTAGATTTACCTTTAGCTTTTTCTACTGGATATTTCTTTTCTGTTTTCTTTAATTTATCCATAACTATTTCATAAATATCAACATTTAATTTAGTTGCCATTTGAATACAATAGTTAATTACATCCGCTAATTCCTCTTTGACTGAATTTAAATCGTAATCCTTATCAGACCATTGAAAGCATTCTAAAAGTTCATTAGCTTCAATAGAAATTGATTTGGCTAAATTACAAGGGGAATGGAATTGGTCCCAATCTCTTTCTTTTACAAATTTATCGATATTATTCGTTAATTCATCTAACTTATCCATATTACGAAACTCCATAATCATATGGTACTATTTTGCTAAAAAAATCTCAAATAAATCTAATATATATTTTAGTTTTATGTAAGAATAAACATTTATTTGCCTTTATTTTTTTAAAGAGCTAGTTCTATTAAAACTCCCCTAATATTGCAATATAAGCTCATCTAAGTATAATCACTTTAATAATTTATTCCAAAATAATCTAAATAAGTTTTGACTGTATCTTGTCCATCTAAACAAGTATCGATAAGCCAAGTTCGATCTTGATCCCAATTCTTAAGGCCACGATAATAGAACAATTTCTTACTATCTAAAATAATAAATGGAACAATATTGTTTTTTAAGCATTCTTTAAACGCTATCATACGGCCTATTCTTCCATTTCCATCTTGGAAAGGATGTATTTTTTCAAAATTAACATGGAATTCGATAATTTCTTCAAAACTATGCTTATCTTTTTTGTTATATTCATCTAAGAGTGCTTTCATTTCTTGTGGCACTAATAGCGGTGAAGTAGTTACATTATCTCCAACAATGTTTGCTCTTTTTTTATAATTTCCAACTTTAAACCAAGCTAGCCTAGAATCAGAAGTTCCTGTTTTAAGGATTTTATGGAGTTCTTTAATAAATGCTTCACTCAATTCATAATTTGCAAAATCAATCACTTTATCAATCATTGAAAAATGGTTAATTGTTTCAACAATATCATCTACTTTAACAGATACATTTTCGTCCAAACTAATAGTTCTTGTCTCATAGATATATCTAGTCTGATCATGTGTAAGCATGCTCCCTTCCATATGATTTGAATTAAAAGTTAGATCAATTTGAAGTTTGTGGTAAATTCCTCCTTTCATTTTATGTTTCTTTTCTTCTCTTAACTTCTCTAATAAATAGTTTTTGTTTTCTTTTTCATTAACTCTAAGAGGTTTTTTGGAATCATTTGGAATTTTCCAATTTCCATTTTCTAAAACAGCGTCTTTTACTCTTTTTAGAGCACAGTAATTACGAACGCTTCTCTCAGATATATTCCATAAAATGGATGCTTCTTTTGTAGTCATGTATTTTTTCATAATTTTAGTATATACTATTCGGCAAAAAACACAATA
>CAMEOO010000069.1 GCA_945929875.1 uncultured Caryophanales bacterium | reverse complement strand
ACTAAACAATTTGATCTATTAGCGACAATAGTTGCGATTCGATACATCATTCTTCTCATGATGGTAATCGCATAACTTTCTTTAGCCGCTTTATATATTTCTTCTTGAAGTTTAGTAAAAGGAACAATATATAATTTAATTTCACCTTGATATTTGCTTAACACTTTTAATAAATCAGTAATTTTTGTAATTACCCCTTGAGAAGTATAAGGTGGTGAAGCAAAGTGAATGCATTCCATTTTAATTCCTCTTTTCATCATTAGATAGCAAGCCACTGGAGAATCGATTCCTCCTGACATCATCATTAGACCTTTACCCGCGATTCCTAAAGGATAACCACCTGCTCCTTTAACTTCGCTAGTAAAAATATAGGTTTCATTTTGTCTAACGATTAAACTAACTAGTACGTCAGGGTTATGGACATCTACCTTATATGAAGAATTCTTTAAAATATGAGAAGCGATTGTTCTATTGATTTCATCGCTAACCATCGGAAAAGTTTTTTCTGCTCGTCTAGCTTTAACCTTAAAAGTGGATTTATTTTCTTCTAAGCAAAGTTGAAGGCAAGCTTTTTTCATCTCTTCAATATCATTATTAACTTTGTAAACAAGAGAAAAACTACTTGCTCCTGAAACATCTTTTAAAAGGGAAGCGATATCTTCATAATTTTCACCATTTAAGTGAATATAAATATGATCTCTTCTTACTTCATAAGTTAAATTCGTAAACTTTTTTAGCATTCTTTTAATGTTATCTGCAAGAAGCCTAATAAAATCATTTCGATTTTTTCCTTTTGTAGAAAGTTCGCCATAACGAACCATTATTAACTCTTTTTTCATTTTCTCTCCTCTAAAAAAGAGGAATATCCTCTTTTATTTAATAATTGGTTTTTCCCAAGTAGCAGGAGCTTCTAAGCCTAGCATCTTGACAATAGTTGGAGCTACATTAGCTAGTCCAAATTCTCCTTCTGCAATCTCGTATTTATTGTCATCGTCAACGATGATAAATGGAACTGGGTTTAATGAGTGAGCGGTTCTAACTTGAACTTCGCCTTTTTTATTCTTTTCAAGCATTTCATCAGCATTGCCATGATCTGCAGTAACTATCATCGTGTAGCCTTCTTCTTTACACACTTTTTCAAGTCTAGCTAAAGATAAGTCAACTGCTTCCATAGCGCAGATTGTCGCATCTAATGAGCCAGTGTGACCAACCATATCACCATTAGGATAATTTAATCTTAAGAATTCGTATTTCTTTTCTTTTAAAGCTTTAATTACTTCATCAGTAATTTGCGCGGATTTCATCCAAGGTCTTTCATCAAAAGAAACGTTATCTGAAGGAATTTCAACCCAAGTTTCTAGTTCTTCTGAAACTTTTGCTGATCTATTTCCATTCCAGAAATATGTGACGTGGCCAAATTTTTGAGTTTCGCTAATTGCATATTCATTAATGTTATTTTTAACTAATACTTCAGTTAATGTATCTTTAATTTCTGGAGGATTAACTAAAAATCTTCTAGGTAATTTTAAATCTCCATCATATTGAAGAAGTCCAGCATAAACTACTTTTGGATAAACCACACGATCGAATTTATCGAAATTTTCTTGATCAAAAGCCATTGAAATTTCAATTGCGCGATCTCCTCTAAAGTTAAATAAAACTACTGAATCATCATCTACTATTTTACCAACTGGTTGGCCATCTTTTCCAATGACAAATGCTGGTAAATCTTGGTCGATAACATTATATTCCTTACGGTATTCTTCAATAGCACTTCTTGCATTTTCAAACATTTTACCTTCACCAAGAACGTGAGTATGCCAACCTTCTTCTACCATCTTCCAGTTAGCTTGATAACGATCCATAGTGATCTTCATTCTTCCTCCGCCTGAAGCAATTAAAGCATTGAAAGAATCATCATTTAATTCTTTTAAGACTTCTTCAAGTTGATCGACATAAAGTAATGCGCTAGTGGAAGGAACATCTCTACCATCAAGAAGAACGTGAATTCTAACTTTTTTGACTCCTTCTTTCTTAGCTTCTTTAATCATTGCGATTAAATGAGAAATGTTACTATGAACATTCCCATCTGATAATAAACCTAAGAAATGTAAAGTAGAATTATGTTCTAATACATTTGATATAACTTCTTTCCAAGAAGATGAAGTATAGATTTTCCCACTTAATATTGATTCGTTAACAAGTTTTGCTCCTTGAGAATAAATTTGACCGCAACCTAAAGCATTGTGACCTACTTCACTATTTCCCATGTCATCATCGCTAGGAAGACCTACTGCTGGTCCATGAGCTTTGATACGAGTATTAGGATAAGTTTTTAATAAACGATCAAGAGTAGGGGTGTTTGCAAGAGTTACTGCATCTCCAAGTCCAGTTTTAGAGAATCCCACCCCATCCATAATTACTAATAAAATTGGTTTTTTCATTTTTAATAAATCTCCTTACCAAAAAATATTATAAATTATTAATTTAAATAAATAAATATTTATTTATTGATTATGGATAAGAAATGCAATAAGCAAAAAGAGAAGGCGATATGCCCTCTCTATATCATAGATGTAAAGTCAAATAATTATAGTAGATTATTTTTTTGTGGACCAAGTTCCTTCACCTTTATCCCATGCACCTTCTGCTACTGTGTATAAGTTGCTATCTGAATTTGATAAAACTAAATCACCTGTTTGATTCCATTTATTACCCCAATTATTAGTAGAAGTATTAGGATTCATTCTACAGAAAATCAAACCAGTGTAAGTATTATATTGCTCTAATGATAAAGACAATGTATAAGTATCATCAGCATTACTAAATAAATCTACCCATTCATTACTAGTATCATTATATAAATATGCTGCAAATCTAGCGTTTTCTTTTAGCCAATTCGAGTTTGGGTTAAAATAGAATATTATAGATAAGTATACTATATCTTCATTATTTACATAGAATGTATATTCACCAGCTTTAGTTACTGTAAATTGTGTTCCAGTGTAATGACCTCCTAGTAATTCTATTCCACTTCCATAAACTACTACTACATCATCTTTTGCTAAAGTTAGTTTAAATTGTGCATTATTTGTATCATCTGGAATTAATACTATTTTTGTTTCAACTCCATTCACTGTTACTGAGTATGTTGTTGAGTTAGGCGCAGTGACCCAAATTTGCTTATATTTATTTACATATACAGTATGTTCTCCAGTTTTGCTTGCTTTAAATTCAGTATCTGCTCCAGTACCTAATGTCAATGCTACTCCATTACTTGTAATAGTCATAACTTGACCTAGTCTTAAGTTAATTGTAAATGCAGCAATATTATCATTTTTTGCAATTTCGCCTAAATCTAGTTCTTCAACTTCATCCACATATACTTGGATGTTATGTTGATAACCAGTTACCCAAACTGAATATCCACCTTCCCATACTTTAAAGTAGATATCAGCATTTTCTATATCACAAATTACTAATAATTTTCCATCTACTAATCTTATGTTATTATCTCCACTATCAGGGCCAATATCTGAAGAAATAACTGTTCCATTATATGTAAAGACTAATTCTTGTCCTGATGTTAAGCTAGTCGTTAATTTATATTGTTCTTTCCATGTATCTTCTGCACCTTTAGTAGTAGATTCCATGACTACTGTTTCTTGTTCACCAATAGAAACTTTAGCTTCGTGAGCTAATGCATCAATAGTTTCTTCTTTAGTTTGAAGTTCAAATAAAGCATTTTCAAATTGAGCTTTATATGTTCTTACTCCAGTATTGTTATAATCTGGTGCAGTAGTAATTTCATTTGTAGTAGCTACTATTTCAATTAATTCGTTACCACAAAGTTTACAAGTAACACTTGCTGTGCATTCTGATAAATCTTCTGACCAAGAGTATGTTACTCCTTTACCTTCATAATTATGGCCAGTTGCTACTTTTTCTGCATAAGTTGTGTAATCACATCTACTACATGTGTCGTAAGCATCCCAACCAATTGCTGTACATGTTGGAGCTTTTGCTTCGTGATGTACTAAATCGTGACCTAATGCATCAATTGTCTTTTCAGTTCTTGAAATCTCTGTACCACATACTGAACAGTAGACAACAGAGTCGTAACTTCCTTCTTTTGTACAAGTTGCTTCTACTCTATTTTCTTCTACTGCATCTGCATGTGTATGACCTTTTGCTGGTAATTCTACATAAGTAGTGTAAGAACATCTACTACATGTGTCATAAGCTTCCCAACCAATTTCTGTACATGTAGGAGCTTTTGCTTCGTGATGTACTAAATCATGGCCTAAAGCAGAAATAACTTCTGTTTCTAATACTTTATGACAGACTGTGCATTCTTTATGTTTTGATCCTTCTTCTGTACATGTTGCTTCTTTATCAATAATCCAATCGCTAGAAGTATGCGCTACTTTTTCTTCTTGTACACCACCACAAATACTACATTTTAACCAGTG
>CAMEOO010000068.1 GCA_945929875.1 uncultured Caryophanales bacterium | reverse complement strand
TGATCATAATTAATTTCATCCCAAGTCATTTTTATTCCAACAATATCACCATAATCATCATTAATAGAAAAGGTGATATAAAATAAATCCCAATAATGTTCTTCATCAATAGTAGAGTTTTCATTTAAAGAACCAAAACGATAATTTCCTGGAGTAATAGAAAGATTTACAACTTCTAATTCTTTTTTCTCAACTGGATTAGATTTTCCTTCTTCATAATAATAAGATGAACCAATAGTATTATGTCTTCCTAAAGGAAAGCCTTGACCATAATCAAATTCAATATCGGCGATATGAACTTCAGTTATATTTGAAGATTTAATTGGTGAATCAAACTTAAATTTATAAAATAAGTTATCATCACTTTTATTTAAGTAAACACCAAAATAATAATTAGTATCAGAATAATCTTCAGTAAAAGATAAACTAATTCTTACACTTGTTAAATTTAATTCCAATCTTTTAGCGTTTTCATTAAATAAATAAAGATATAATGAGTTAGAACTATTAATTAAAGTTATATCTTTAATTGCATCTTCATCTTTAACTTCTTCATTCTTTTTATAATCATCAAAATTAAATGAAGAATCAGATTCTAAATCAGCTACAACATCACTTTTATCATAAGTGATAGATTGAGAAGAATATCTAATATTGTTAGTAGGAGTTAAGAAACAAAATAAAGTAAGAAAGGAAGTAAACAATTTATTAGTCATAATACTACCTCCTAGAAAATAATAGAACTCTTCTCTAATCTAATAATTGGATCTATTAAGTCAAGATTGACTAATAATCTAAAGATGAAAAAGATAATAACTAAAAGTAATAAAATTAATAAGACAACTTTTAGAAATTTCTTCATACTATCACCTCATTAAAATGTGATAGAAGAAACTTCAGTAGAAACTGAAGATGTAGATACATGAAAATCAGTATAACCTAATCCTTTTAAATCAAAATAAAATTTAACTTCTTTAGTTATTGTAAAAGAACTATCTTGATCACATGTAAATTTTAATGTAATTGGTAAATACATTAATTTACTATTGTCTACTAAATCTTGTAGTAAACAAGACCATTGAGAAACATAATTATTTCCATCACCGAAAGATGAAGTTGCAAAAGCTAACCATTCATTTACACTTGGTAAATCTAACTCATCATCAAAAATATAAGTAAAATCAGTAAAACGTTCTCCCCATTCTTGTTCAATAGCATGTAATAAATCAGCATACTTAGATGATAGTGAAGCATCATCAACAACTAATGGACTAGAAGAAAATGAATTTATTGTATAAGTATATCTTTTATCAATACTAAATAGAGAATAAGTTGCATTAATAGAATCAGAAAAAGATGGTATTGTTTCTTGATAGTTTTCATTATAATAAACATCTTTTAAATCTAATGATTTAAGTTTCTTTTCATAATCAATCGTTAAAGAAGATTTAATACTAGGATTCTCTTTAGAATATAAAGTAAAAATAATTTGTTTAGAAAAATCAGTTAAATTAGTCAATGTAATTCTTTTACTATCTTCATCAATAGAAACACCAATAGCAGATGAACAATCAGTTCCATCGGCATATTTTAGAGTATATCCAACTGATGGATTAGAAGCATTACTTGGTAAAACGCTATAAGTAAATGTTTTTGTAATATGATTTTCAGAATCAGTTCCAGTAGATAGTAATTTCATTTCAATATTATCTTTATGAACTAATCCACTCTCACTTTTAGTTGAACAGCCTGTAGCGGTAGTGAGAAGGCCCGCTAAAAGGAGTGAACATAATAATAATTTTTTACTTTTCATATTTATACACCTCCGAAAAATTAAATATAATTAAATGTAATATCAACAAAATATAAAAATGAAGAAGCTAAAGAAGTATAACTATAAGTAAGATTAGAAATTATATCATAATCAAGTAAACTACGAACTGATTCTACTTCAGAATAACTTTGTGCATAACCACTAAAATAATCATCACAATCACCAATATCAAAAATAGATCTATCAATTAATAAAGAGCAATATCCACGAGAACCCGAGTTATTAGTTGTGTAAATTCCTTTAGTTAAAACTTCAGACAAAGTTGATGAACCAATTTCTTTAGTTGAATTTGTTCCACTAGGATTACAAGCAATAGCAATTCCATCAGTAATTTCAAATATATGATATTGAAATCCAGAAAAACTCACTAATCCTTTGTAAATACTATTTTCAAGACTTGATTTAGTTATTGTATAAGAAGTAGGTGCAACTTCTTCAGGTTCCGAAATAATTTCCTCACTAGAATCTGAAGATAAATCTTCTTCAATATCACTTGAAGTTGAATCTTTATTTTCTTCAGATGTTTTATCTTCTTCAGAAGACTTATCTGTTTCTTCTTTATCAAACCATCCTTTTATAGTTTCATTAGTCTTCTCAGAACCATTTTTAATACATGCTCCAGCATAAGCTAAACCACTAGCAACAACACCAGTGCAAAGAATAGTTAATAAAGAAACTAAAATTATTTTTCCAGTATTTTTTTTATTTTTCATTTTTTAACCTCCAAATAAGTCTTCACTTTTTCCACTTGATTTTTTATTTATTTTACTTCTTGAGTTGTATCGCCACTTTCAACTTTGTCAGAATCAGAAGGAGTTGAATCTTTTTCTTCTTCAGTTCCTTCAGGTGTATTTTCTTTTACTTCACCATTATCGAACCAACCTTTAATTGTTTCATGTGTCTTATCAGAACCATTTTTAATACACATTCCTAAATAAGTAGCTCCAGAAACAACAATTCCAAGACCAAGTAAAGTAGCAAGAGTAATAACTATTACTTTTCCAGTAAATCTATTTTTCTTCATTTATATTCACCCCCCTTCCAATTAAATTTAATTATTCATTTTCAGTTTCAGTATCACTTTCAAGTTGATCAATAAACTTTTTAGATACTGAGAAAACTTTATAATCTGGTAATGCAATAGAATGAATTTTTCTCATAGTTAATTCATCAAGCATTGATAATTTATTCATCGCTAATCTAGTTCCTGAATCTAAGAAACATGAAATAGGCATTAGATCAGGGGAAATAAATAATTCAATTCGAACGTAAGATTTATCTTCAGTTCTAATCTTAGGTGAATCACTAATTCCTTTGATGAATCTTACATAACCTTTAAATTTAAGAACATCGCTATCTAATGGAAGTCCCAAATTTAAGCAAATTAACAGAAATTCATTTTGATTAATAATCTTTCTATTGTCTAAAGTAAAATCAATGTTAGGATGTAAGCTAACTGACATTGAATAAACAACAACACCAGTTTTCAAAGTTTGTCTTTTAAAAATAACATTTACTTTAGTAAAGTTAGATGTTAAATAATCAGGAGTATTACTATCAATTAATTCTCTGATTGTTTTGACTTCGACCAATGATTCTATTGGTTGATCGAAAATACCAATTTTATTTTTAATTTCCATTTTAAGTCCTCCTTTATCGTTTTAAATGGATAGCCTTTTTAAAGAAGTGGCCCTCTGAGGTAGAAGACTTTAACTGACCTCAGAGGATGTTGCTTATAATAATTCTTAAATTAAGAAATTATTAACATGTTTTTTTATGTTTAGAATAAGTCTTATATAAAAGAGCATATTCATATTTATGGTGATTCTTCATCGCCTTTTTTATGTTCCTAATCTCTCCAGTTTTACAAGCTTCTTTTAATTTCTTTTCAGTCGATTCATATCGAATCTTTAAGAAATCTTCGCTATGTCGCTTAGCAAGATCTTTTTCTTCTTTTTTAAAAAACATAATTATTTATCCTTTCTAGGTGGTTTAAAATTTTCAAATTCTTTTTTAGTTTGATTCCAAATTTTCTTTTTTTCAGCCTTAGATAAATACCATCCTTTTCTCCCCATTGCGCCATATAAGTGCATGCCATATACGTGATACATTTGATTTTTTCTAGCTTGTTTGTTGTAATGATTAGATATCCTTTTACATTCATCAGATAAATCAGAATAATCAAATGCTTTATCAGCAATACTTTCTCGATAATTTTCAAATTTTTCTAATTCATATTTAGATCGTTTCATGAACATAACTCCACAACAGCATATTTAATCGCATCGATATCAGCCCATTCTGGACTTAAATGTTCAAATCCTAAGAAATATCTTCGAAGGACTAACATAACTGAATAAGAACTCATGGTTCTAAAATTATAAGTTGTGTTATAGAGGATCTTAATTAATGTTGAATTTTCAACGAATAATCCAGATTCATCATCATAAGAAGAACCAGTTCTTAATTTCTTGATGTAATATCCTGTTCTCTCGATAAAATTGAGACATATTTTTTCTTTCTTGTATTCTTTCATTTGCATCTTTCTCCTTTAACAAAATTGCATCTAAATGAGAATATCTAGAGAGCGATGCAAGACTCTCTAGATAAACTATCTTTGAATAAAAACCTTCAAGAACAATTTCAAAGATATGAGGGAATTCCATCTTTATGGAATAGTAAAAAT
>CAMEOO010000067.1 GCA_945929875.1 uncultured Caryophanales bacterium | reverse complement strand
CTTAACCCAACATCTCACGACACGAGCTGACGACAACCATGCACCACCTGTGTGAACTATAACTATCTCCGTATCTCTACAGCCTTTAATTCCATGTCAAGTCCTGGTAAGGTTCTTCGCGTAGCGTCGAATTAAACCACATGCTCCACTGCTTGTGCGGGCCCCCGTCAATTCCTTTAAGTTTCATTCTTGCGAACGTACTACCCAGGCGGAGTACTTAATGCGTTAACTTCAGCACAGAGTTTCCCCTACACTTAGTACTCATCGTTTACGGCGTGGACTACTAGGGTATCTAATCCTATTTGCTACCCACGCTTTCGTGACTGAGCGTCAGTATCGGTCTAGTAAATCGCCTTCGCCACTGGTGTTCTTTCATATATCTACGCATTTCACCGCTACACATGAAGTTCCATTTACCTCTCCCGAACTCTAGTCGTCCAGTTTCCAAAGCGTACAATAGTTAAGCTACTGCATTTGACTTCAGACTTAAACGACCGCCTGCTCACTCTTTACGCCCAATAATTCCGGATAACGCTTGCCACCTACGTATTACCGCGGCTGCTGGCACGTAGTTAGCCGTGGCTTCCTCGTAAGGTACAGTCAATCACGAGTCATTTCCTACTCGCGCCATTCGTCCCTTACAACAGAATTTTACGACCCATAGGGCCTTCATCATTCACGCGGCGTTGCTCGGTCAGGGTTCCCCCCATTGCCGAAAACTCCTTACTGCTGCCTCCCGTAGGAGTATGGACCGTGTCTCAGTTCCATTGTGGCCGATCACCCTCTCAGGTCGGCTACGCATCCTCGCCTTGGTGGGCTGTTATCTCACCAACTAGCTAATGCGCCGCAGGTTCATCCTATAGTGTTCCAAACGGAACTTTCAATAGAAAGAGATGCCTCCTTCCATCCTATCCAGTATTAGCCTAAGTTTCCTCAGGGTATCCCAGTCTATAGGGCAGATTACCTACGTGTTACTCACCCGTTCGCCGCTAAGGACCGAAGTCCTTCGCTCGACTTGCATGTATTAAGCACGCCGCCAGCGTTCATCCTGAGCCAGGATCAAACTCTCATAAGTTTATTTCCTAGTCATTATTATCTCTGGTTTTATTTTGTGAAAAAAATTGACGTTGTTTTGTTGTTTTTCTGTCTAGTTTTCAAAGATCAAGTATCGATTTAAACTCTCGTTTTTTAATCGATTTTTTTCGCTGTCTTTCGCTGACAGCCTTTATATTTAACCATATATAAAAACCTATTGCAAGTATTTTTTTAAACTTTTTTAATTTTTTCAAAAAAATTTTTTTTAAACTTTTTTCTATTTATTTTTTATACATTTTTTTTGAAAGAAAAATAAGGATATAAAATTATATTTTATAAATATTTTACCTTTTTAGAAAAATTATCATAAGCAAAATTAAAGGGAAGAAACATTAACTCCTTCCCTTAATTATAATTAATAAAGATAAGAGGTTATTTTACTAAATTTTCAACCATCGCTTTATAAGAATCAATTTTTAATGATGCCCCACCAACTAGAGCTCCATCGATATCTTCTGAAGTTAAATAATCTTTAATGTTTTCTGGTTTAACAGATCCACCATATAGAATTAATACTTCATCGGCTGCATTACCATACATATCTCTGATTACTTCTCTAATGAAATGGCAAACATCTTGTGCGATTTCTCTTGATGCATTCTTTCCAGTTCCAATGGACCAAACTGGTTCATAAGCCACTACTACTTTGGAAATGCATTTTTCACAAAGATTGCTTAAACCAACTCTTAATTGTTCTTCAACAACTTTTTTAGTTTCTCCATTTTCAAATTGAGCTAGAGTTTCTCCAACACAATAAACAGGAGTCATATCTTCATGAACAAGCTTAACAATCTTCTTGTTACATTTTTCATTTGTTTCATTATCGTAAGTTCTTCTTTCAGAGTGTCCGATGATTACCCAATTGATTCCAATATCTTTTAACATTGGAATAGAAACTTCACCAGTGAAAGCGCCGCTATCTTCAAAGTGGCAATTTTGCGCAGCAACAATCATATCTTTAGAAGCATTTTCTTTAACAGTGCTTAAGCAAAGATAAGTAGGGGCAACACCAACAAGAACGTCATGTTCACTAGCAAACTTACTAATTTCGTGGCTAGCTAAAGCAAATTCTTTGGCTTCGCTAACCTTTTTATTCATTTTCCAGTTTCCTAATAATAATTTTTTTCTCATATCAATTAACCTATTACATCGATTCCTGGTAAGTGGCCATCGTTTTCAATCATTTCTAAGGAAGCACCACCACCTGTAGAAACGTGAGAGAATTTATCTGCATAACCAAATTGTTTGCAAGCAGCTGCAGAGTCTCCTCCGCCGATAACTGTAAATGCGTCTTTTAATTCAGCACATGCTTTACAAACGGCGATTGTACCTGCTTGATAAGCTTCTTTTTCAAATACACCCATTGGTCCATTCCAGAATACTGTTTTTGCTTTTGCAATTTCACTTGCATATTTTTCCATTGTCTTAGGTCCGATATCTAAGCCTTCAAATCCTCCTGGGATCTTTGTTGAATCAACAACTTTAGTTTCAGTTGGATTATCAAAATCGTTCGCGCAAACTGTATCTTCTGGTAATAGAATCTTTCCAGAAGCAAACATTTCTCTAGCGTAATCTAATTGATCTTCTTCACATGGAGAATTTCCAATTTCTCCTCCTAATGCTTTAATAAATGTATAAGCCATTGCTCCACCAATTAAAATCTTATCGCATTTCTTTAATAGTGAATTGATGACTTTGATTTTATCTGATACTTTAAATCCACCTAAAATAGCAACATAAGGGCGTTCTTTGCAATCGACGACTCTTGATAGAGAAACGACTTCTTTCTCAACTAAATATCCTATAGCAACCTCTTTACCTTCAGCTTTTAAAATTTCTGGAACTCCAAATGTGGAAGCGTGAGCTCTATGAGCGGAACCAAATGCATCCATAACAAATGCATCGCATAATGAAGCCCATTCTTTCGCTAATTCTGGATCGTTCTTTTCTTCACCTTTTTCATAACGAGTATTTTGAACTAGTAAAACATCTCCATCTTTTAATGAAGCAACTGCTTCTTTTAAAGCTTCTCCGCGAGTAGCTGGGCAGAACTTAACTTCTTTAGCTAATAATTCTCCTAGTCTAACTGCAACTGGAGCTAAATTGTTTTTAGCTTTTTGAGCTTCGACCACTTCAGGTGCTTCTTTATGCTTAACTTTTCCTAAGTGAGACATTAAAACTACTCTTGCACCTTTAGAAATTAATTCCTTAATAGTAGGTAAAGCTTGAACGATACGATTGTCATCCCTGATAACACCATCTTTTAATGGCACATTAAAATCGCAACGTACCAATACTACTTTACCAGTAACTTGTAAATCTTTTACACTTTTCATAAAACTTATTTTCTCCTTTTTTACGAACACTTTCATTATAAATTTTTTTAGAAAATAAGTAAATATTTATCGAAACATATTTTTATTAATACTAGCGTTTGATGACAAATATTTTATAAGTCTTACGTTTATAATTCTTGTTTTCTACCATAATAAATTATTGAAATGAATATATTTATTAAGAAAGGAAAAAGAAAATGAACTATATCCCTTCAGTTACTATTCCCGGAAAAGATGAAAACAAAGTTTACGATTTATTCTCTATGCTATTAAGTGAGAGGATCATTTTCATCAATGGAGAAATCGATTCATCTTTAGCGAGCGTAGTTGTTTCAGAAATAATCTATTTATCAGCTGCCTCAAAAAAAGAAAAAATAACTATTTATATCAATTCTCCTGGTGGAGAAGTAAATGCAGGATTGGCAATTTACGATGCGATGAAAGCTTCTCCTTGCCCAATTGAAACAATTGGTTCAGGTTTATGCGCCTCTATGGGAGCTCTACTTCTTTCCAGTGGAGATAAAGGATTAAGAAAAGCCTACCCAAACTGTGAGATAATGATTCATCAACCTCTAGGAGGAACTAATGGTCAAGTATCAGATATTGAAATTATGACAAAAAGATTTGCTTACATCAAAGAGCAAATCACCAAAATATTATCTAAAAATACATCTCAACCTATAAAGAAAATCGAAAAGGATTGCGATCGAAATTTCTTTTTAACTAGCAATGAAGCTTTAGAATATCACTTAATTGATGAAATAGTTGAGACTATTTCCTCTAAAGAATAATCTTTTATCCCTTGAAGTAAAGTTGACATATCGCAATCTAATGCTTTACTTAGTCGAGAAAGAATCATTAAGGAAGGATTTCTTCTCCCTCTTTCTAAATCAGAAATATAGTTCTTATTGATTCCCGAATCTAAAGCCAAATCAAGCTGTGACATCTTTTTCTTTTTTCTTAAAAAAGCGATTCTTTTACCTAATTGTACATAGATGTTCATAATTTATTTATTCCTCAAAGTTAACGCTAAATCATGGAATTTATTAAAAATTCTACTAATTCCCGACTTAGATATTTGAATGTTTTTATCTTTTAAAATAGTTACTAAGTTCGACAAAGGAACTTCGGGATTTTCAAGGCGAGCTTTTGCAATTTCTTGCTCTTTTTCATTTAGGTGTACTAAGCCATATTTCTTTTCGATAGTTTTAATATCTTCTATTTGTTCATTAGATTTTTGAAGAGATTTTTGAAAGTTTGCGTTAAAGCAAATTTGAATGCGATTTTCATTGTTTATGA
>CAMEOO010000066.1 GCA_945929875.1 uncultured Caryophanales bacterium | reverse complement strand
CAGCTTTCAAGATTCACTAAAATAATTAATAAATAAAAATTGGACTTAGATAAAATATAAATATTTTTAGGGTATTACATTATTATGATGTTAATACCCTTTTTACTAGATATAACGCCATTTGACAAAGATTCTAATAAAGAATAGAATGTTTTTGGTGAGTGATTACTCACAAGAGGAATTATGGATATTAAAACAAAAATATTAGATGCAACAATAGATGAGTGTGCAGACAAATCAATTTATAAAATCAGTACTATATCTATCGCAGAAAACGCTGGTTGCAGTGAAGCAAATGTCTTTAAGATTTATAAAAATAAAGCAAATTTACTTTATGAATCATTTATTTATATAGATAAAAAATTAATTAAGATTTTAGATTTTGATTTACCAGAAGATATTGATAGTATCGATGAATTTAAAGCGAATTTAAAAAAAATTTGGGAAATAATCATAAGGTTTTTCTATGATAATCCAAAATATGCGATATTTTGTCATTACTTTAGAAATAGTAAATTATATGATTCGAAAGTCATGGAATTTGAATTTACAGCAAACCCAAAATTAAATAGATATTTTGCTATTGCAAATGAAAAATTTAGCATCTATAAAAATATAAATAAAACCCATTATTGGTTAGCGTGTTTAGATTTTTCAATTAGTTACATAAAAAGAATTGTCGAAGGATTAATTCCCGCTGATTCTTCTACTTCTGAACTAGCATTTAATATCATCATCGACTTTCTTTCTGATAACAAATAAAATCAGATAATTTTGTATTTGCCATTACTATCTTTAATTTTTAATTAAAATAGTCTATATTTTTCTTGTGCAAAAATGAAAGGAATTTGATATGGAAACTAAAAAAAGAGAAAACCCATTGAAAATAATTGTCATTGGATGTGGTAGATGGGGAAGTTTTATCGGTTGGTATTTAGATCATGTCGGTCACGATGTTACTTTATATGGATTAAGTGAAGCCCCTAGCTTTCAAAAACTTCTTGCTGATAGAAAAAATGAATATATATCATTAACTCCTACTATTGGGCTTACTACAAATATTGATGAAACTAAGAATAAAGATGTAATAATAATCTCGGTAAATTCGCAAAGCTTAAGAAGCGTTTGCCATGAATTAAAAGATATTGGATTAAAAGATAAAACTATCGTTTTATGCATGAAAGGTATAGAAATAGAAACTGGAGATAGATTAACTGAAATTGTTTCTTCTATCGTTGATAAATCAAATAAAATTGCAGTTTGGATAGGACCTGGCCACGTACAATCTTTTTACGATGGAGTTCCTAATTGCATGGTAATCGATAGTTTAGATTATAAGACTAAAGATTTTATTATCACCAACTTTTCTAGCGATTTAATCAGATTTTATTATGGAAATGATTTGATTGGAAACGAGATAGGTGCCGCGACAAAAAATGTAATTGGTATTGCTGCAGGAATGCTAGATGGATTAAATTTAACCGCTTTAAAGGGAGCCTTGATGGCTCGAGGAACTAGAGAGATTTCTCGATTAATTAAAGCTTTAGGTGGAAATGAACTATCCGCTTATGGCTTATGTCATTTAGGAGATTATGAAGCAACAGTATTTTCTAAATATAGCCACAACAGGCAATTTGGTGAATCATTTGTAAAAAAAGAAGAATACTCCCTTCTAGCGGAAGGCTATTATACGGTCAAAGCGTTAAAAAAACTAGAAGAAAAAACTAATGTTGACTTACCAATATGCAATGCGGTGTATGATATCTTATATTTAGATAAAGACCCTAAAGAAACATTAAATCAATTATTTAAAAGAAGTCTAAAAGAAGAATTTTAGATTTCTTTTTTAAGGAGAAAGTATGGGAAAGACTAGTAAAAAAACTCAAAGGCAAATTAAAAAAGAAATTAAGAAGATGCCTTCATCATTAAAAGTTATCATGGCTCTAGTATTTATTATTTCAACTCTTGGAGCTTTTTTAACTTCATTTATGATGCAAAAAAACGATTGCTTTGAATTAATTGGCGATCAAGTAGTGACGATGTATATTGGAGGCTCTTATCAAGAGCCAGAGATTAATGAAGCAATTAAATGTGTTTCATTTGGAATGAATGCAACTTCTTCAGTTTATATTAACGAAGAAGAAACAACATTTGATCCAAACACTTCAGTAAACAATGAAGGTACTTACTATATCGTTTATCAAACTTCTAATTTTAAATATTCTTCTATTACTAGAATTAGAACGATTATCGTTAATGCTATTGACGAAAACGAAGATGGAATAGGAGAAGATTAATTATGGCAAAGAAAAAGAAAAATAAATATCCATTAAGTAAATTTGTCGGATTTACTTTATTAAGTTTAATTGCTGGATTAGTTGTGGGCTTAATGGGATCAGTTGGATATACTTTAACTGATGTTAAATCAGATGAAAAGAAAAAATCTTCTGGAGTTGGAAAAATCTACGACGATTTCCAAATTCATTTTATGGAGTTAGGTAATATCTATGCGGGAGATTCTATTTACATCAAAGCAGGAGATAACGATATCTTAATTGATGCAGGGTCTAGACCTTCTTCTAAAGAAACGATTAAAAATTATCTAAATAATTATGTAGAAGATGGTAAATTAGAATATGTAATTGCCACTCACGCTCATCAAGATCACATCGCTAGTTTTGGTTGTTCAGAAGGTATTTTCTATTCTTACGATATAGGAACAATCATCGATTTCCCATTAACTAATTCTACTACTTCTACTTATAAAAAATATGTAGAAGGTAAAGAATATGCAATAAGTAAAGGAAGTAGTTATTATAGCGCTTTAGATTGCATCAACGAAACTAACGGAGCAAAGAAGGTGTATACCTTAGGTGAAGACATCACTATGGAAGTATTAGATAGTAGATATTATGTTGAAACCACAAAAGATGAAAATGATTACTCCGTTTGCTTACTTTTTACGTGTGGAAAAAATAAATTCCTATTAACAGGAGATTTAGAAGAAGATGGAGAAAAGTATTTAGTTGAATTAAACAAAGATAAAATTAGTAATTGCGATCTTTTTAAAGCGGGTCACCATGGATCATATACGGCTAGTAGCGAAGCTCTTTTAAAAGTGGTTCAACCTAAAATTTCGGTTTGTACTTGCGTATGTGGATCTACTGAATATACAAAGAATCTAGAAAATGTATTTCCTTCTCAAAAGTATGTAGATCGAATTAGTAAATATACCGATCAAGTCTTCGTAACTAGTTTGTGCTCTGATTATGAAAAAGGAGAATATACTAGCATGAATGGTAATGTTATCGTCAGTAGTAACAAAATCGAATGTGCAGTTAATTGTTCAAGCAATAATACTATTTTAAAAGATACTACTTGGTTTAAAGAAAATAGGAATTGCCCTGAAGAGTGGAAATAGCTATGAGCGAAAAAGAAAGAATGTTAAGTGGCGCTTTATATTGCGCAAATGATGAAGAACTTGGGAAACTTTTTAAAAGAAAAGCAAAGTTTTTAGATGAATTTAATTCTACTAAATATGATGATTATCAAAAAAGAGAAGAACTCATTAGAGGAATATTTGCTCACGTTGGTAAAAACCCAATGATCAATAAACCATTTTATTGCGATTATGGTTGTCATATCAGCGTTGGAGATAATTTCTACGCAAATTTTGACTGTATATTTCTAGATGTTAACACTATCACTATTGGCGACAATGTCTTTTTGGCTCCTCGCGTTAGTTTATATACTGCTGGTCATCCTATCGATAAAGATGTTAGAAGAGAACAATTAGAATTTGGAAAGCCAATTGTAATAGGGAATGATGTCTGGATTGGGGGAAATGTCGTAGTCAATCCAGGCGTTACTATTGGAGATAATGTAGTTATAGGTTCAGGCTCAGTTGTAGTTAGAGATATCCCTAGTGGTGTAGTCGCTTGTGGGAATCCTTGTAAGGTAATAAGAAAAATAAATGACGAAGATAAAATATATTGGGAGAAAGAAAAACAAAAATATATTATTTCTAAGCAAAATGACTAAATAAATCATTTTTAAAGATAGCAAAAAAAGTCGAGAGAATAATCTCTTCTTTTTTTATAGTTTTATCGTGAGGAAAAATAATGGACAAAATTGATGCAGTGAGAAAGATGCAAACTTATATAGAAGAGCATTTAGATGAGAAAATAACATTAGCTAATTTATCTAGTGTTTCTTGTTATTCTCCTTGGCATTCTTATCGCTTATTTATCGATGTGCTAGGAATTACTCCTAGCGAATATATCAGGAAACTGAAATTATCTAAATCTGCGTTAGAGCTTCGAGATGAGCAATCAAAGATTTTAGACATCAGTTTAAAATACGGTTATTCAAGTGCCGATGGCTATCAAAGAGCTTTTTACAAAGAATTTAATGTTAATCCATATGAGTATTCCAAAAATCCAAAACCAATTTGTTTATTTACTCCTTACAAAGTCTATGAAAAGAAAGGAAAGAAAAACGTGGAAACAAAAAACATTTTTATTAGAACGATGACTAAACCTCAAAGAAAAGCCATCATTAAAAGAGGAGTAACCGCTACAAATTATTTTGATTACTGCAATGAAGTAGGTTGCGATGTATGGGGTATTTTAACAAGCATTAAGTCAATATCTAACGAACCTATATGCATGTGGCTTCCAAGCAATTTGGTTAATAAAGGTTCGAAAACAGTATAATAAAACCCATAAAACTTTATAAAACTTCATATAGATGATATGATAAAGAATACCAGGTGAGGA
>CAMEOO010000065.1 GCA_945929875.1 uncultured Caryophanales bacterium | reverse complement strand
GAAATAGGAAGGAAACATAAACTTTTATAGAGTTTTATAAGTTTTCTGGAACGGATTACTCATATATTCTTCACTAGAAAGAGGTTTTCCTATAATTTTTCTTTTTAGGAGATATACTTTGTTACCTACTATTTCTGATTCTATTAATTCAGCAATAGGAAGTTTATCTTTTAATATTTTTGATACTTTAATTTCGTTTTCAACATCAAAACTTAAAGAAGAAATCTTTAATACGTAGTCATCAAATATATAAACTTCCGCGCCACTTTTTCCGGTTGTATCTTGATAATAATTTAATCCGTTAATTACATTTTTAATTTTTAGAGGCAAAGATGAAAAATCTATTTTTCCCATATCTATACTCTTTTTAAAACAACGCTTTGATTATTACCTAAAGAAATTGAAGAAATTACTTCACTGGTATTTACTTTTCCTTGATTATTAAAGATAATTTGATAATTTCCGTCTAAATTAAAATTAACTAGTTCATTTAAAGAATGAATAACTATGATTTCATTACCACCATCTTTCACTGTAAAGGCAATGACATCACTATTTGAATTAATAAAACTCATTTTAGAATTGATATCTTCATTTGATCCAAGTCTTAATAATGGATTTTCTTTTCTCATTTGAATTGAGTCTTTAAAGTAGTTAAACATATCTACATTCTTTAATTTTAAAGAATAATCCATCTTATTTACGTGGTCTCCAGCTTTATAAGAGTTATGAATTTCGCTATCTTTTCCTGCAGATTTTGTTCTTAAGAAGTCTTCTCCTTCTTGCATGAAGGTCACTCCTTGAGAAGTAAAAATTAAAGCTTCTGCTTGTTTATAAGCATCGGATAAATTGTTTTTTCTATCTTTAGGAAGAGTAAGATTTAATTGATCGAATAAAGTGTAGTTATCATGGCAAGAAACGTAGTTGATGACTTTATTTGGATCGATGCTTCCGCTGAAACAACCTGATAATCCATTTTTAATTGTAGTGTAATTCCTTGCTTCTCCTTGAACCCATCCAAGTCCTGGAGAATTGTCACCACGTATTGCATTTCTTATCTTGTCGTTAAATGCTCCCACGATTCCATCTATATTACTTAATGTTGATTGATTTGTTTGTAAATTAGAATCTAAAGAAGAAGTTCCTCCAGTCCAAGGTTCACCATAAATCATTACTTGATCATAAATTTTTGCGCATTCTTTATAAACATTTTCCATTGTTTGGGTATCAATTAGCCCCATTAAATCAAATCTAAATCCAGACAATTTATATTCTTCAAGCCAAAATTTACAAGAGTCAACGATAAATTTGCTATACATATAGTGGTCGCTAGCCATTTCATTTCCACATCCTGATCCGTTTGAATATGATAATGAACTATCTAGTCTATGATAATATCCAGGAATAATTTTTTCAAAATTGGTATTATCATTTTCCGCGGTATGATTATATACTACATCCATGTTGACTTGAATATTATTTTTCAATAATGATTTCATCATCATTTTAAATTCTTTAATTCTACATAATCCATCGGTAGGATCGGTAGAATAAGAACCTTCTAGGCAATTATAGTTTAATGGATCGTAGCCCCAGTTATATTGATCATCACTTGATTCATCGACGCTGTTATAATCATAGAAAGGTAGAATTTGAACGTGAGAAACACCTAGTTCTTTCAAATGATCTAAGCCGGTAGAAACAGATTTAGAGCCTTCTGTGTACTTAGTTCCTTCTTCAGTTAATCCTAAAAATTTTCCTCTATGTAATTGGCTTACTCCAGAAGTAGAATCAATAGTCATATCTCTAATGTGCATTTCATAAATTGAAGCATCGACATTTCTAAAGTTTTCAATATAAGGTCGATTTACTTCATCCCAATTTAATTCTTTATTAATTTGGTCAAAATCGACGACCATTCCTCTTTTTCCATTTAGTCCGCAAGATTTTGCATATGGATCCACTACCTCACTTGTTTGGTCGGCATTTTCCACAGTAAAGGTATAATATTTTCCATGGAGATATTCTAATATAGTTGTCGACCAGACCCCTTTTTCTTGTTTTTCTAAAGGAATCTTCTTAATAGGCTTATTCATGGAAGAATAAGTTCCATTATCGTAAATATTCAAGGTTACACTTTTTGAAATTGGTGCCCATAATTTAAAAGTAGTCGCGGTTTTATTCTCGTTAAATGTAACTCCTAAATCATTCCCATCATAATTATATTTCTCACCAAAATAAGGAAGATCATATAGATTATATAATACTAATTTTGATTTGCAAATATTTCCTCCGAAGTCAAATTTAACGCTATATTGCTTTTCAAAATCGTATTGGAAATTATCATCTAAAAGTAGTTGGATCATTTTGCCATCACTTAATAATTTTGTTTCATAACTAGTTATTTCTTTACTATCTTCAAACAATGATACGTTACTTAATCTAGTTTCATCGATCTTTGTAGATAAATTAATAATTGCAGTTAATTTCCCTGTTCTTGTATAAGAAGCATAAGAAGATAAAATTGTATCTTTACTTGCGTCATTTTGAGATTCGTATATCATTTCTCTTCCCTCATATAAATAAATATCATAAATTCCATCAGAAGTTGTTTCAGGAATTGTTACAAAACGATCTTTTTCTATATCTTTTTCTATCCACTCTCCTTTTCTAATTATAATTCCCATTTTTGTAGTATTTAAATCAATTAATGGGATATCAGCGATAACTCCATAAGCATCATACATAGAAAAATCGTATTCAGATCCACCTTTTGAAACCGGTTCAATTATCCAAGACCATACGTTCCAAGTATCATAATCGTGTTTTTCTCTAGTGTAGTGAACTCTAACCATAGTAGTTTTCTTATCTTCACCAGATAGTTTTGACTCATCTAAATAAGTCCTTCCTTCTGCCCAAGAAACATCTAAGCCTATATTTTCTGAACTATTTAGGTTCGATTCACGTTTATTGTTTGAGCAACTTCCGAATGTAAATAAACTTATCGTAGCAACTAATGTTAATAAAATCTTATTCTTTCTCATTTTTTGTCTCCTAGTATAATCATAACATAATAGATAAAAATAGCCATTAAAAATAAATCATTCTAATTGAAACAAATTATTTTTTTATTGTGTTGCTTATTATTCGCATAAGAAATAAAATATAGAAAAGGAGGATTGTTCATGGCAAAAAAATCAAAGAAAAAAAGTTGTAAGGCTGTTTGTAAGTACATTCCATTTTTATTATTGCTTCTTTCTGTTGTAGTAGTTTTAATGGGATTTCTTGCTGGAGTAAAATATGTTCCAGAGAACGGAGATAAAATTACCTATACTCTATTTGAAGTTACTTTTGGCAAAAAGTTAACTGGAGTAGATTTAGGAGGGATTTTATCAGGAACCTCAAAAATTAATTTTTCATTTTTAGCCCTTCTTGGTCTATTCTTACCATTAGTAGGTGGAATCGTAGTTTTATTCGTCAAAGGGAAAATCGGTGGCTTAGTAGCAACATTATGCTTTATAGCTTCCGCAGTCTTGTTATTTTTAGTTCCATCCATTACTAAAATTACTTCTGAAGTTTCTTCAGGAATAATTGGCGGAACAACAAAGAGCGCGAACACTTTTAAAGAATTAGGATATTCTTTAGGAGTTGGTTCAATACTTGGTGGAATAGTCTCATGTATTGGAGCGTTAATTTCATTATTTCATACTGCAACAGTAAAATAAAACTTACAACACAACTTTTTTAGGCGAGATGATCTCGCTTTTTTTGTGCCTATATATAATAATAATTTAATGAAAAAAGAGTTAATGAGATAACCCACTAACTCTAGATTAAATAATGATTACTTATATAGTTCAATTACTAGCATTTTTCAGCAAAGTATTTAATTGTACGAACCATTTGTGAAGTATATGAATTTTCATTATCATACCAAGAAACTACTTGGACTTCATATGTATCGTCATCAACTTTGTTAACCATTGTTTGAGTTGCATCAAATAATGATCCATATGTCATACCAATAATATCAGATGATACTAATTGTTCTTCTGTGTATCCATATGATTCACTAGTTACAGATTTCATGTATGCATTGATAGCAGCTGGAGTTAAATCTTTTGCTTTAACAACTGCGAATAATAATGTAGTAGAACCTGTTGGAACTGGAACACGTTGAGCAGAACCAATTAATTTACCATTTAATTCTGGGATGACTAATCCGATAGCTTTTGCAGCGCCTGTTGAGTTAGGAACAATGTTAACTGCAGCAGCTCTTGCTCTTCTTAAATCTCCTTTTCTATGAGGTCCATCTAATACCATTTGATCACCTGTGAAAGCGTGAACAGTTAACATGATACCAGAAACGATTGGCGCAAAATCATTTAAAGCTTTAGCCATTGGAGCTAAGCAGTTTGTTGTACATGAAGCTGCAGAGATGATTTGATCATCAGCAGTTAATGTTTCATGGTTAACACCATAAACGATAGTCTTTAAATCTTTTCCAGCTGGAGCGGAAATAACTACTTTCTTTGCACCTGCGTTGATGTGAGCCATTGATTTTTCTTTTGAGCAATAGAATCCTGTACATTCTAATACTACATCAACACCTAATTCTCCCCATGGGCAATTGTTTGCATCTTTTTCTGCATAGATTCTAATTTTGTGTCCATCTACAGCGATCCATCCTTCTTCAGCACCATCTTCTGAGCAAGTTACTTTATCGCATAGAGCGTATCTTCCTTGTGCAGAATCATACTTTAATAAGTGAGCAAGCATTTTAGGGCTTGTTAAATCGTTGATTGCGACGATTTCATAACCTTCAGC
>CAMEOO010000064.1 GCA_945929875.1 uncultured Caryophanales bacterium | reverse complement strand
ATTAGCTATTATCTTGATGATTATAACAAATTAGCTTCTTCTTTTTCTCAAGACGAAAAAGGAGTTAGTAAATGTCCATACTCTTTTAAGGAATTAGCTATAATTATGCAAGAAGAATGTAAAAGATTAAACGATTTTGACTATTATTACTCTTTTACCGCTAGACCTAAAGGGACTTGGTTTTCATCTATTTTAAGTGAACTTCAAATCACAGGCGTAGATTTTCCTTTGACTTGTGAAGCTAACATCAACAATAAAATGCCTACCATCGATTTACCATTCACCATGGCTCATGAAATTGCTCATTTAAAAGGAGTGATGAGAGAAGATGACGCTAATACGGTGGCTTTATATGTTTGTATTACTTCAGATGTAGACTATGTAAGATACTCTGGATATTTTCATGGTTTTTCTCGACTTTTAGAAATAAAAGCTTACACAAATAATAAAGAATATAAAGAAATACTAAAAAATATAAATCAACAAATCTTTGTTGACAACGCCGATTACAATAAATATTTTGAGGAGCATGATCTATTAGAAAAAATATCCACTTTTGTCAATGACATCTACTTATCTATCAACGGTCAAAAAGAGGGAACAAACTCTTATAATGACGTCAGTCAAAGTGTTCCTAGTGGAGTGGACGAAGAAGGAAATGAAATTAGGACTTACACTTCTTATTCTAAATATCAAAAATTAATGATCCAAAATTATCTAAATAACAAATAGCACAAATAAAAACCATCACTTCCGCGATGGTTTATGTTTATTCTTTAGTCGTTTCAACTTCTTTTTTCTTTTTCTTTTGAAATATAAAATTTCTTAATAACAAAATGTTATAAGCGACAAACATCACCACGATGATTCCGAAAACAATCAAAGAATTTGTATAGGATTGACCCGCAAAGCTCATTAGTAATAATAATGGAGCACCAAAGACGATTGCTGGAAGAGTCTGAAGGACTAAATTATCCGCTGCAGGGGTTTCAAAATTAGGATCGATTTCTCTTAGTAAGATCATTCCAGTAGAAGCAGTTCCAGTTAACATTCCAAACATGCTAAAGAAAGCTTCATATGGATAATCCGGATAGATTTTCTTACATATGTATTTAACATAAATAAACGTTCCTATCGCCCCAAAAGTACAAATGATCAAAAGTGGGAAGAATAATCCTTTCAAATTTTGCCAATCGATTGCCGCAATACCAGCGACGATCATCACATCAAAGAATAATCCAGATAATCTATTCATCATATAATTATTAATATATGAATGGTTAACAATCTTTTTTTCTTTTAATTTTGCAAGAATTTTCTTCACTAGAATAGCAATGGCTGTCCCAAATAAGAAGTTAAATCCCCACAATAACGGTTTTATCGTCTTAAGACCAAAATTACCTAAGTAATTAACAGATAGCGTTGATAAACCTAAAATAATTAAATAAGTTAATAAATAAATACCTAAAATAAAAGCCACTTGGATAGTTAATTTATCAACCGACTCATTTAATGGAGCTTCATCTTCCGCATAAATATTTGAATCGAGTTTCGTATTAGCGATTCTTTGCTCTTGTATAGATAATTTACCTTTCTTCTTTAATATATTCATATAGATAACACCAACGATGCAAGCAATTAAAAATCCAAAGGCTGCGATAGTTAATCCAAACGAAGTCCCATTTTCAAATCCTAGAGATTCAAAAACCGCACCGATATTTAGAGCTTGTCCAGTACCTTGGCCAAACCCCATTGGAAGAAGTAATCCAGAAGCATAGAATAAATTTTTAAAGATAGTTACTGATAATACTAAAGATAATCCAAGTCCTATAATTCCTTGAACTAAATAAGAATTGACCGTCACTAGTCCAGTATCCATAACCGCGAGTTTATTCTTATCTTTTGATTTAACTCCAGTTTTTAAAGCTAAAGCGATAAATCCTAGACCTAAGCAATGATATGTCACCACTTCCATAAAACTTGAATCGAAAAAAGAACTAACTGCAGGTATAAATTTAAAGAGGAAAATGATAATTCCAGCAATTACGCTAGAAGGAAGTAAACTATTTCTAATAAACTTTACTTTTCTTCTTATAACATTTGCAATCAATATTACTACTAGTAAAATGGCAATTTGGATTAAATAATTCCAAGAACTAAATTCCGATAAATCCATCTTCTACTCCCTCCTCTTTATTTTTTAAAATATAGTACATATGCATATATTTTAATAAGTTAGTCTTTCTATCCTTATATACTTGATAGGTTTTTCCTTCATAGTATATATTCATTTTTTTCTTCCCTAGTAAAGTTATTCCATCAATTTTACTAAAATGGAATATTAATTCTTTATCTTCTAAGTTAAAAACAAATCGATTCTTATAAAGAGACATCTTCCCTTTTCCAATTAATTCTTTACTCTTATATAATCTTGGAGCATAGACTTCAATTTCATCTTGATAAATTAGTTCATCTTCTATCTTACTATTTTTAACTTCTTCTATTTGATAATCATACCACTGGCTAACATATTTAAATGAGAAACTATCATTTGAACTAGATAAAGTTACATCTTCATTGTATTTTACTTCAAGCCCACACGAAGAGCAGAATATAAAATCACCTTTGGTATATATAGTATTTTTTTGATGACAAACTGGGCAAATGTAAAGGATTCTTTCTAAATCTTCCGCTTTATTCTTTCCTTTAAACTTAACTCCTAGATGATAATCATCAACTGTAAGATTATCTAATATTATTTGATATAGTTCATCGTTATCCATCTTTTCTATTTCTTCTACCGAGTAAGTATTTTTAATCTTGACTTCCATCTTTCCTTTTCTTAATTTATTGGACCATCTTGGATCAGTAGGATAGCCTCCAATGATATTGCATAGAATTAATGGCTTTTTTAATTTTTTAATTAATTTGACGATTGAATAATCAATATTGCCTAGTTTCCCGCTAAAAGTGCGATTACCTTCTGGGAAAATGCAAATGTTTCCATTTTCTTTAGCGACCTTAATGCACGCCTTTATCGCTTCAATGTCATTTTTATTACTCTTAGCCTTTGGTATTGGGTTAACAAAAAATTTAAATAGTTTTCCGATTACTTTATGTTCAAGTAAATCTACTGAAACCATGTAATATAATTGCTTATTAAAACTTGTCCCTATTAAAAATGGATCCATAGTCGTCGAGTGATTTGATATGATAATCGATCCTTCTTTTGGTAATTTATGCGTTTTAATTTTGCATTTATAAAACATCCTAAAATATAATTTTAAGAATGGTCTAACTATTTCAAAAGTTACTCGATGTCTTTTCTTAACCCACATAATATCACCTAATCTTTTATACAATCTATAACGAATAAATATATTGACTTAATTCTATTTCAATATTAACAGTATTATCAGTTAAATAATAGATGTTTTGTCCAAAAAATCCGCCAGTTCTAGCGTACGATATTTCTTTAAAAGTCAATTTTACTTTTTCTCCTGCTTCTAGTTTATCTAGTGTTCTTTGAGCTTCTTCAAGCGATTTAACTTCTTGGTCATTTATCTTAGTTAACGCATAAAAAGTAGTATATTTACCTTCGCTAAAGGAAGCTAAATCTTTAATTCCTTTATTTGAACTATCACTATCTTCATCGATAGAATTAACATAGATGACGTCAGATTGACTAGTAAGAGCGCTACTAGAGTAGATGGTCGCACTTGAGAGGTTGATGCCAATATTAGATTCACCTTTCATATATCCTAGATTATTACCACTTTCATGATAAGTATTAACAATTGAAGTAAAGCAATCTCTTGCTTTATTCCAAGGAATAGCAAAGTTTAATCCTTCGTAATTAGAATAACCTGAATTGACAATTCCAATTAATAACCCATTACTATTAAATAAAGCTCCTCCAGAATTACCCGAATTTATCGCTGCATCAGTTTGAAATAAAGACATGTATCCAGTCGAATCAACATAGACTTCCCTTTCTTTCGCAGAAATTATTCCATGAGTAACTGATCCACCTAATATTCCTAAAGGATTACCAATAGCAATTACTTCTTCTCCTACTCTTACTAAGGAAGAATCTTCAACTACAGAGGCTACTTTTAATTCTTTATCGCTATTAATTTGCAAAACTGCAATATCATTTTTTGGGGATCCTCCAATTAGACTTGCTTCATAAGTAATATTTGAATCATCATTAAAATATACTACTACATCAAAAGACAAAGCATTATCGATCACGTGATGGTTAGTTATTACATAATAAGATGATTCCCCTTTACCGACAATAACTCCTGACCCAGCGCTGACAAAAGAAGAGCCATAAGAATAAATATCGACAACCGATGGTTTAATCTCTTCAATCATGTCCGCAAGAGATGAATACGTTTTATCAGAAGAATAATTAATAGTTACTACTTCTTTTCGATCATCAATCACACAACTTGTTTTATTTGAGCAACTTGATAAAGAAAAGAAACTAACTAACGCTAAGCATAAACAAGTTATAATTCTTTTATTCATAAAAATCCCTCCACTTCAAAGATTTCTTTTTAAAAAAGAATATAATAATTTTATCACCTAAAAATAAAATAAAAATAAAGTTTTTTTCTTAGTTATATTTTTTTTATCTAGAAGATAAATTATAAGAATTATATAGACTATCATTATTCCTTTGTCCAATACAAAAGCAACAATAAAAGCACCTACCATTTCTAATAGATGCTCAATTTATAACACACTTTTAACACGCTTTTAACACGCTTAGCTATTTTACTTCCCAATAGCCACCTTTCCTTGCGCCTTTACGCTCAATTATCGCATTCTGAATATTCTAATGCTTGGGAACAGGCAATTTAATGCTTGAGAACACCCTTAAAA
>CAMEOO010000063.1 GCA_945929875.1 uncultured Caryophanales bacterium | reverse complement strand
TTCAAATGGCTTTCTATGTCTTATTAGGCTACGCAGCCTATATCGGCAATTTAGGCTACGCGATTGCAACCGGTGTTGTTGGTATTCTTATCACTTTATCCCGTGTCTTTGATAGTGTGACAGATCCTCTCATCGCTCTCGTTATTGAAAAATTTAAATCAAGATTTGGCAAAATGCGCTTCTTCTTGATTGTCGGATGGCTATGTATGGCTGCAGCAACAACACTACTATGTAATGTCTTTGCTGGTCATTTTTCATTTAGTGATGAAGCTCAAACATTATCCAGCCCAGCAGGTATAGCGGTTTTCATCGCTATTTATGTTTTATACATCATTGGTTATACATTTGTTAGTTGTACTGGCAATATGATAGGAAACATTTTAACAAACGATCCAAAACAAAGACCAATGCTTGGCGTTTGGCAAGTTATTTATTCATATTTATCACCAATGATTATTTCTATGGTTATCATCGTTGCTATTTTACCAAAATTTGGTGTACCAATTGTTTTGCCGGATGGATCTACTGATTATCAATGGACCAATGAAGTATTTTTCTATTCTAATTTCATTGTTGTAGGCGCATCCTTCCTTGCTCTTGTTGCTGTTTGTATTGGTTTAGCACCATATGACAAAATGGAAAACTTTGAGGGTATTAATAAAACAAAAGTATCTTTTAAAGATATGTGGTTATTAATTAAAGATAACAAAGAGTTAAGAAGATATATTGTTGCTGCAAGTAGTGATAAACTAGCACAAACAATTGCATCACAATCGGTAATTACCACTTTACTATTCAGCGTTCTATTAGGAAGCATGGTTGGTTCATCAATCATTTCTATTATTGCAATGCTTCCTTCTATTGTCTTTGCCTTTATCGGTGCAAAATTAGCAGGAAAACAAGGTAATAAAAAAGTTATGGTTTTCTGGAGCTGGTTATGTGTTGCATGGAACGTATTGTTCACTTTATTCATTCTATTTGTTCCAGAAAAGAGTGCTGGTACCTTTGGATTCCCATTAATATTATTCTTCTTATTAATGCTTGGAAATAACGCTTTAAAAATGGTCGTCAGTTCTGCAACCGGAGCCATGAGAATGGATGTTGTTGATTATGAATTAGAAAGATCTGGAAAATATTTACCTGTTACAGTTGCAGCTGTTTATTCCTTTATTGATAAATTAATCAGTTCATTAGCGCCAATGCTTGCCACATTATTAATTGGTATTGTTGGTTATACTGGTTCAAAAATCCCACAAGCTGGTGATGAATTAACTTGGGGTATCAGAATTATTACTGCTGTTTTATATTGTGGATTACCAATAATTGGTTGGTTATTAACAGAATGGGCAATGGTCAAATTCTCATTAACAAAAGAGAGAATGGAAGAAATTCAAAAGAATATCGCTACTCAAAAAACATTAGAAATTGAAAAAGATAATGGTGAGGTATTAAGCGCTGAAAAACCTGTTGATGAAGCCGATCAATCTTTGGACGCTATAGAGGAACCATCCCAAGAAGAAGATAATAACGATTCTTCAAAATAATGCTTTTATCTCTATAAGGAGTTTGGAAAATGCGTCAAATTATTAATATTAATAATGATTGGTATTTTACTAAAGAAATAGCTTTCCCACAAAAAATTAATAATTTAACAATGGAAAACATCAATCTTCCACATACGTGGAACAACATTGATGGTACAGATGGTGGGAACGATTATTATCGTGGTAAATGCATTTATTATAAAAATCTCAATCATATCGATTTAAGAGATGACGAGGAGATATATCTCGAATTTAATGGCGTTAACATGTTCATAAGAGTGTTCCTGAACAACCATTTGGTGGGAGAGCATAGCGGTGGATACTCAAGATTTAGATTCAACATCACTAAATATCTAAATAATAAAGATAATATCTTGGTTTGCTATGTTGATAATAGCGCTTCTCGAGAAATCTATCCTCAAAAGGCAGACTTTACTTTTTATGGCGGAATATATCGTGATGTTAATCTCATAAAAGTGAACAAAAGTCATTTTCAACTAGACTATTTTGGAGGAGAGGGATTAAAAATTACTCCACATGTAGATGGTGAGGTTGAAATTGAAGTCTTCACCAGCAATTCCAATAATCATAAATTATTATTAGAAATATATGACAATAATGAAGAACTAGTAGCAAAAGCTAATGCTGTTATTGAAGATGAACATAGCAAACAAACATTGTTTGTAAAAAATGTTCACTTATGGAACGGCGTTAAAGATCCATATTTATATAAAGTCGTTGCAAAGTTGGACTTAGATATAGTGTCTGCATCTTTTGGATTTAGAAGTTTTAGAATTGATCCACAAAAGGGTTTTTATCTCAATGATAAACCATACGATTTAATCGGTGTCAGTAGACATCAAGATCGTGCTTTAGTTGGCTCTGCATTAACAAAAGAAATGCATAAAGAAGACATGGACATTATTAAAGAAATGGGCGCCACCACTATTAGACTTGCTCATTATCAACATGATCAATATGTTTATGACTTAGCGGATCAATATGGTTTTATAATTTGGGCTGAAATTCCATATATAACAGAACATATGGATGAAGCCATTGAAAATACTAAATCCCAATTGCAAGAATTAATCATCCAAAACTACAACCATCCTTCAATTATTGTCTGGGGGTTAAGTAATGAAATCACAGTTGTTAATGGCTGTAGTCCTTCATGCTATAAAAATCATGAAGAATTAAATGCTTTAGCACATTCTTTAGATAAGACAAGACTTACAACTATAGCAAATCTATTTATGTTAGAAACTTCTTCTCCACTAGTAAAATTGCCAGATGTTAGAAGCTATAATCTATATTTCGGCTGGTATGTGGGAGAAAAAGAAGAGAACGATAAATGGTTAGATGAATTCCACAGGAATTATCCTGAATTAGCCATTGGTTTAAGTGAATTTGGTGCTGATGCAAACCCACAATATCAATCAGAAAAGCCTGTAAAAGGTGACTATAGCGAATCATATCAAGCTATATATCATGAACATATGCTTAAGATGAGAAAAGATCGTCCTTGGATTTGGGCAATGCATGTTTGGAATATGTTTGATTTTGCAGCGGATGGAAGAGATGAAGGTGGCAAAAAAGGAATAAACCAAAAGGGATTAGTAACTTTTGATCGTAAAATTAAAAAAGATGCGTTTTATTTGTATAAAGCGTATTTAAGTAATGAACCTTTCATTCATCTAGCAGGCAAGCGTTACGTCGATAGAGTTGATGAGATCACAAACATTAAAGTTTATACAAACGAAAAAGAAGTTTCTCTATATGTCGATGATGTACTGGTTGAAACCCAAAAAAGCGAATATGTTTTTAATTTCAAAATAAAAATAAATAGTGAACACAAAATAAAAGTTATTTCTAATGGCTTAGAGGATGAAATGGTTATTAGAAAAGTTGATAAAGAAAATCAGAGTTATATTTGTAGTAGCAAAATGGAAGTGACTAACTGGTTTGATGAAGCAGAGGAACTAAATTCCGATTGTTTTTCTATCAAAGATAAAGTCAAAGACATAAAGGCTCATCCAGTAGCTGGAGCCCTTTATAAAAAGATGATGGAAGAGGCCATGAAATCCATTGGTGATGTGGCCAAAAGTTTTGTGATGCCGAAAGAAATGCAAGAAAAAATGGACAACATGTCCTTAGAAGACAACTTAAAGATGGCAGGACACATGGTTAAGCCTTCGATGATAAAACAATTAAATGATGCATTACAAAAAATAGAGAAATAATTATATGAAAAAAGCAATCCAACAAATGATGATTGGTCCATTATGTAAGGACTACAACAAAACTCTAGACCTTTTAAAACATATAAAAGAGATTGGTTTTGATGCAATTGAATTAAATGGATATATGATTCATAAGACTCCTTTTATTGTGAGAATTCTCACTAAGCTAGCAGGTATGCCAAGTGGCAGCGCTGGAAAACTAGATTGGCACTCATTAATTAAGGAGTCAGGTTTAGAAGTGGCTTCTTTACACACTGATTTAGGTTCACTAGAAAGAGATTTAGAAAGTGTTGTTAATGAAGCATTAGAATTCAAAACAAAGTATTTAGTGATTACAGGCATGTATCGTTTTGATTATACAGATGTAGAACAACTATCTCTATTGTGCAATAGGCTCAACGCTGCTGGAGAAAAAGTTAAAAAATATGGATTATCACTTCTATATCATAATCACAATGTCGAATTTAAAAGACTTAGTTCTGGAGAATTTGTCTATGAATATTTATTACAAAATTTAAACCATGATTTTGTTAATTTTGAATTTGATTCGTATTGGGCAAGCGAGGCTGGTGTAGATATATATTCGCTATTAACAAAAATTGGAAAAAGAAACCGTCTTCATCATATAAACGATCGTGGTTCTAATAAAGTTGGACCATTCATAACTCCAATCGTAGAAAGCGATTCAATTGAACTTGGAAATGGTTCTTTGGATCTTAAAAAACTGTTAGCAATTGATAAGATAAATGAAACCGATTATGTCGTCCTAGAAATGCATAAAAATTATATTGATGGTTCAAGAATATTATCGATTGAAATTAGTGGTAAATACTTAAACGAAAATATATAGATAAATATGGATATTAACGAGTTAAAAAAACATTTTGTATATTTAAATAAAGAATATACCGAAGGTGAAGTATATAAAATCAAATATCAGTTTGATATTGATGATTTACAAAAGGTTAAAACAACTAGCATATTTATGACTGGTTTTTGCGTTTATGATGCATATTTAAATGGTGAAAAAATCGGTGTTCAATTATTTAAACCTGGCTTTACATATTATAAAAGAAGATTGCTTTATCAAGAATATGATATAAAATCAATGCTTAAAG
>CAMEOO010000062.1 GCA_945929875.1 uncultured Caryophanales bacterium | reverse complement strand
ATGAAAGAATTTTTACTAGACTTAAAAGAAGGAATAATTAACGTATTTAAAGGAAAAACAAAAGAAGAAAATTTATTTTCTTTAAACGGAAGAGTTCCATTAAAAAAAGCCATCCCTTTTGGCTTACAACACGTATTAGCGATGTTTATATCTAACATCACCCCTTTAATTATCGTTTTTGGTGCCCTTGGTATATATAATACTTCTTTATCCACTCAAGCAATACTTGGTTCTCTCTTTATGGCGGGACTTGGAACCATTATCCAACTATTAATTGGAGCAAGACTTCCTATAGTAATAGGAACTTCTTTCACATTCGTAGGTATTTTTATCACAATTGGTCTTTCAAGTGGAGGAGGAATAGATGGATACTACACTATTCTTGGTTCCATTCTTGTAGGTGGATTAATCGCTTCCTTTTGTTGTTTATTTATTAAATGGTGGGGAAAATTAATTAAGCCAATCGTTCCTTGCATCGTCGTTTTAGGTATCGGATTAAGCTTACTAAAAAGTGGAGCTACTCAATTTTTAGGTGGAAGTTCTATTTTATCAACTATCGCTAATGGAGGAAATTCACCAGTTCCTTATTACTTTTACTTAATCGGTGCATTGATTACATTAATCAGCTCGATCTTGTGGCAAATATTTGCTAAAGGCACAATGAAAAATTTAAATATTATCTTTGGAATAGTAGTAGGCTATTTATTTTGTTTATGCGTAAATGGGATGATCGATTTTTCTTTATTAAAAGTAAATTCGATAAAAGATGTAATTATGTATCCAAGTTTTGTTGATATAAGAAATTTTAAATTTGAACTAGTTCCTATTCTATTAACCACTCTTTGCTTTTTAATTAGTACAGTAGAAGGTATTGGAGACACTAATGCAATTTGTAGCAATGGCCTTAAAAGAAATCCTACTAATAGAGAAATTACTGGTGTAGTAGTAACCGATGGATTAAATTCTTCAATTTGCTCTTTCTTTGGTACTCTACCTTTAACAACCTTTGCTCAAAATGTAGGAATAGTCACTCAAACTAAAGTAGTAAATAGATTTACCATATTTATCGGTGGAGTATTTTTAATTATTTGCTCATGTTTCCCACTTCTAGCTAATTTTTTAAGAACCATTCCAGAATGCGTACTTGGAGGAACGATGATTGTTCTATTTGGCTCAATTCTTGTAGTAGGAATGAAGATGTGCTCTAAAGTAGGATTTAGTGAAAAGAATGTATTAATCATTTCTCTTTCTATCTGTTTAGGCTTTGGATTAACTCTCGTTAGCGATTTCTTCACATTATTAAATAATTACAACTTAAAATACCTAAGTGATTTGTTATCTAATAACGTATTAAATATGTTCATAATTAGTTTTATTCTTTCTTGGGTACTACCAGAAGATATGAATTTTTCTTTTAAAAAGAAGATAAGTCAATAATAAAAGCTGGGTTTTATTCCAGCTTTATTTTTTATCTAGATTTTTTCAAATACAGAAGCAGGTTGATGGCAGATTGGGCAAACGAAGTTTTCGTCAATTTCTCCTTCATGTACATAGCCACATATCTTACATCTATAGCGGACTTTGGCTTCAGTATCGACTTTTTCTTTTAAAACTGCTTTCTTTTTTTGATAAATGGTATGAAGCATTTCTTCAGCAAGAGGACTTAAAGGTTTAGAGTAGAATTCTTCATATAGCTTTTTGATTTCTTCATTTTGATGTGAGCATCTAACTTCTTGTTCTTCATCTCGTTTATATAAAGAAGCAATTCTTTCTTTTCTTACTTCATCATTATCTTTGAGAATATCTTTAGGCTGACCTCCTCCTCCGATACATCCACCTGGGCAAGTCATTACCTCTACAAATGTATATTTCTTTAGATTTTCTTTGTCAGATATAAATTTATCTGCAGCCTTAGTTCCATAAATTACCGCGACAAGAATCTTCAATCCATCGATATCTACTTCCGCTTCTCTAACATCTTCATATCCTCTTACAGGAGTAAATGATAATAACGCTTTAGGAGCTTCTTTATTTGTGATATAAGTATACGCAGTTCTTAATGCCGCTTCCATTACTCCACCAGTATTTCCAAAGATGGTCGCAGCTCCAGTTGATTCTCCCATCAATGAATCAAACTTACTATCTTCTAAACTATCAAAATCGATATTTTTTTCTTTAGCCCATCTAGCTAGTTCTCTAGTGGTGATGACATAGTCCATATCTCTTAATGAATCATCTTTATAATATCGACCAGAAGCATTCATTTCTTCCCTTCTAATTTCCATCTTTTTCGCAGTGCAAGGAGTTAAAGCAACATTAACAATTCTTTTTGGATCAATTCCCATCTTTTTAGCAAAATAAGTCTTAATGGTTGGCCCTTGCATTCCAATTGGCGACTTCGCGCTTGATATATTATCTAGTATTTCAGGATGATAGATTTCCGCAAATTTAACCCAAGCAGGGCAACAAGAAGTAAATTGAGGAAGAGGTTTAGTCTTTTTAGTTACTCTTTCAATTAATTCAGAAGCTTCTTCAACAATAGTTAAATCCGCAGCAAAATTAGTATCAAGAACATAACTTGCACCTAAAGTTCTTAAAAGCGCAACCATTTTTCCTTCTACAAATGATCCACTTTTCTTATTAAATTCTTCACCAAGAGCCACTCTAACGGAAGGGGAAGTTGAAAAGATAACTATATTATTAGGATCTTGTATCTTTTTTTCTACTTCATGATATTCCTCTTTTTCGCTGATTGCATCCGTTGGACAAACATTTGCACATTGCCCACAATTGATGCATATAGCTTCATCAAAATTATCCTTTAAAGAATAAGTTCCATGAACTCCAACATAATTTTGACACACTTCTTTACAGCTACCACATTTAATACACTTTTCTTCAATTCTTACAATCGAAGGGTTATCCTCTTCAATTGGGACTCTAATCGATTCATCTAAATGTTTACTCATATTATTTTTCTCCTTCGTCTTATTAAGACTTATTCTTAATTAATATTGTAAAACAATTATAAAAAAAATCAATATTAAAAAATAAATATTGATTTAGAAAAATATTAATTGTTTTTATTCTTTATTACATTTATTTATTAGTTTCAATAATCCATCAAAGAAAATAGATCCTAGTCCATTCCCCACGATCATTAAAACAAAATACCAAAATGCTTTCCAATTAAAAATACCAGCATAAGTATAATAAACCGCATTAGCGATGCAGTGTTCAAACCCACATAAAATGAAGATGGAAACCGCGAAGAATACTAGAAGAGCTTTACCAATTCCATATGGACATTTTTTATGGCCTAAAACGGCTAGGTAAATCATTATTCCACACATAAAAGAAAGCAAGAAAATCGAATACCAAGAATCATTTTGCTTAGCGCTAACTAAATTCGTACTTGCTTGAGATAAAAGATCTCCAACTCTTGTAAGTTTAATTAAGCTAGCTAAAATAATAACCCCAACAAAATTACCAATTAAACACACTAATAAATCTAATAGATATTTAGGTTTATTATCTAGAATAAATCCAACTTTTCCAGTATATAAATGTAATTCAAAATTAATAATAACAAATAAACCAAACCCAAATAAAAGCGAACCGACTATCTTACTAGTTGCTAGTAAAGATAAGTACACGCTAGCGCCGATAACGATACAAAAACCCGCTAAAAGGGAGGAGATAAAAATTTTTAAATAATGTTTCATGTTTGTTCCTCGTTATATTGATTATAAGGAATAACTTTTTAAATCTCTATATTTTTTGTTACTTCTGAAACTTCTTCAAAAGAAATAAAGGCTTTAGGATCGATTTGATGAATAATTCCCTTTAATTTATTAATTTGAAAATGATTTAAAATGAAATATACGATTTGCTTATCTTCTTTAGTATATCCTCCTAAAGCATTGACGATGGTTCCACTAGAACCAAAGTTATTTTTTAATTCTTCGGTTATTTCATTTGCTTTTGTGGTAATTATCATCGCACATTTTGATTTATCAAATCCATCTGTGATAAAGTCGATAGTCTTTGATCCAACAAAGTAAGTGACAATCGAATATAGAGGTAGTATCCAACTTCCCATAACAATTCCACATACTACATATAAAATAAAATTAAAAATCATGACAAATGTACCAATTGATAAACCGATTTTCTTTGCAAATACAACCGATAGGACATCCACTCCATCAATCGCTCCTCCAAATCTTATAGTTAAGCCACTCCCTACTCCAGAAATCACCCCACCAAATATTGCACATAGGAGTAAATCTTCACCTGCTAAGGGAGATACTAAAGAAACATCGATTGGAAATACATTCATGATTAAATAGGAAAATAAAGAATAAATAGCGATAGTAAATATCGAGTAAATAGTAAATGGTATTCCTTGTTTCTTCATTCCGAAAATGAAAATTGGAAAGTTAATAACGACTAAAAATATAGATATATTTAAGAATTCAGGAGTTACTTGATCAAGAAGCATAGATAGCCCGGAAATTCCACTGTCGTATAATTTAACTGGATACAAAAATAAAGTGACTCCAAATGCATTAATGATTCCCGCTATTAAAAGAAAAAGAAAATTAATTGGTTTTATTTCTTTAAATTGAGATAAATATCTTTTCGTTACTTCTTTGATTTTTTTCATTTTTTACATACCTTTCTTATATTTAAGTATATTAGAAAAACACAAAATAGTTAAGAATAAAAAAGAAGAATAACAAGTAAAGGAAATACATCATATGTTTATCTAGATGGTAAGTTAGAAGCAGAAATTACTTCTTCTTATACATTAAGATTCCTATATGATGAAAATGATAATTTATTTGGTTTCTATTATAACGATACCCCTTATTTCTACTTAAAGAATGCTCTTGGTATAATTTATGGAATAGTTGACCAAAACAAAAACAAAGTAGTAGAATATAGTTACGATGCATGGGGTAAGTTATTAAGTACTACTTCATCAAATAC
>CAMEOO010000061.1 GCA_945929875.1 uncultured Caryophanales bacterium | reverse complement strand
ATTATGAATTATCAGTTTTAACACCCTATTTTAGGGGTAGATCCCAAAAACAGGTTTGATAGTTAACTAGATTATCAGTTCTTATAAAAAAAAATATTTCAGTAGAAAAAGACTTTTTGTAATGAAAACATGTTTAGAAAATTGACACTATTGACATTATGTTGATAAAATATTATTATTATGTATAAGAAGGTGAGAATATTATGATTAGCAAAAACGAAGATATAAGAATAGTGAAAACTAAAAAAGCGATAAAAAGCGCCTTTGCTGAACTTTTAGAAGAAGTAGCCTATAGTAAAATATCAATTATTGATATTTGCGAAAGAGCTAAAGTTCATCGTGCAACTTTCTATAATTATTACCGAAGTAAAGAAGATCTCTTCACATGCATCATTGAAGATGAAAAAGATAATTTTATTCAAAATATGTCAGAATCTAATTGTGAGACAAGAAGCGGAGTAATAAATTTTCTTGTAGATTCATTTATCGATATCGCTAGTGAAAATTCTAGTCGAATTAGAAATATTTTAAAAGTTCAAGATAGTAACATCATTAAAATAGTTCTAAATAAATCTGTTTATCAAATCATCTATCAAATACTTTCTCTTTATTCAAATGGAGAGCAAATTATCCCAAAAGATTTCATCGCTTCTTTTTATTCAGGAGCATTAACTAATATTGCTATTTGGTATGCAGAAAACCCACAATTAACTAAGGATCAGTTTTCTTCTTACGTGCACTATTATCTTAAAGATCGCCTTAGCGATGATTATCGATAATCTACCGGAAGGTAGATTTTTTTTATTTATTTAAATAAATTTATTAATTTTATAAAATACTTTATAATAAGATTGAGGTGAAAAGAATGCTTCTATCAAACTCTTTTAAATTTGATATCAAGGAAGATTATCCTTTTTTATTAATTGTTATTTTAACTCTTAGCCTAATTATATTTTTCATATATATCTTTGCTTTTAATCATAAAAATAAAAAAGATCTTTCTTATATTACTTCTGGAAAAAATAATATAAGATTATTTACCATCCACTATGAAGAAAAATACGTCTATGTAGTTGATAAAAAAGATTTTAAAGGAAAAAGAAAAGAATCGTTTGAATGGTTTTATAATGGATTTGCAAATGAAGATGCCATAAGAGTAAAAGTATGGATCGATGAGATGATTAGGAAAGACAAAGCTTTAAAGAACAATTTAGAGGTCTACGTCAATATCAAAAGAAATAAAAATCCGATTTTCTCTGTTTTAACTTGCACAGGAATTGATTATGAAAATAAAGTAATTCACCTTGAGTCTCACTTATTCCCTGAAATTAAAGGAATAAAGATTAATAGTCAGTCTAAAGATGATCAAATCAAAAATTATAATAGTTTATCAAATTATTATTATTCATTAAAGAATGAAAAAGTAAATCTATATTTTATAAGAGTTTTTAGTAAAGAAGAAAAAGATAACGCCTTTGAATGGAATAAGAAAGTGATTATGACTCTTCTTATTAGTAGAATTAGAAAACTTATATCTAATACTATGAAAATTTGCTTATTAAAAAATAATGAAATTGTTATTTTAGAAAATCATATAGGTAATAAAAACAAAACAATTGCCTTTGGGCACATGATTTCACAAGAAGTGGCAAAAATTCTATATTTAAATACCACACAAAATGTTTATCTTCATAAGATTGGTATTGCCACCAGTCGAAATAATCAAAGTTTTGAAGATTTAATAAAGTATGCGAAAGAGATGACTTTCTCTAGCGATGAAGAGAATAATTTAGTTATCTTTAACTCTTCTAGTGAAAATAAAGACATGAGTCAAGAACTATCTAAAAAGATTAACGATATCATTATCAATAATCAGGGGGATGTTGAATACACAACCATCTACAATTGTATCAATGGCCACTTATTAGGTTTTTATTCAAAACTTAATATAAAAAATTCTTATTTTAATTCTTTTGATGAGATTCAAGATTACGCTTACTCATATTCACAAATTGATGAACTTATCGAAATGCTTTATAAAAAAATCAATTCGATTTACGTTAATAAATATTTCATCACTTCCGAAAAAAGAAGATTATTCTTGCATACTAAGATTAAATATTATCAATCTATTCTAAATAATGTAAATAAAATTAATCTACTAGATAATATTAAAACAGTCATAGTGATTAAAGATGTCGATATCAATAAAGAAGCTATCTCAAATAACAAGTTTTTAATGGAAGCTTTACACGCTTTAAAGAATGAACATAAAATTCGTATTGGTTTAGAATTTACTTCCACTTCTTTAGAAATGAGCGATGAAATATTAAAATTATTTGACTATTTCATCTTCGATTTTAATGAAAATTTCTCTAATCTTCTTTCTTCAAACCAAGAACAAATATTAATTCAAAATTTGGTTACTACCTTATTTGATTACCCTCTTGGAAAGCTTCTAGCGGTTAATTTATCCTCTTGGCAAGCAATTGAATATTTTGCTTCGCTAGGATTTAAATATGTCTCTGGTCCAATATTTGGTCACGAAGTCAATAAAATTCCTCCAGTAGATACTAAAAAGATTAATAAACTTCTTTCCATAAATGAATAAAAAGCACTTCTAGTGCTTTTTATTTTGCTTCTACTAAATCGATAGAGGAAACTATTTCAATCATCTCATCGACTGATAGGCTGTCTGAATAGATTTCATATTTTATTCCATTGTAGATATAAGTTAGATAGGATTCATTATATATTCCGATTCCTTGATCAAAGTTTACTAAAGTTCCACTTACCGCTTGATAATTTATCTCTTTATTATCTTCTAGTATACTTTGAATAATTGTGAAATTTTGATTTCCTCGATAGGCTAGTATATAGACGGTTTTACCATCTACTGTCGCAGTAGTTTTTTCTTGTAGTTCACTATTTACGATATTTTCCACGACCATTAGGGGTAATTCTTCTTCTGATCTAGTTATTTCTAAGGCAGTTTCTTTAGCTTTATTCATATTGATTTCAACATTGAAATCATCATCTTTTAAGTCGATATTAAATTCTACTTTGGTAAAGTTAATGCTACATACAAGAGAATTATTATTATCGTAAATATTTACCCAGACTGGTTTAAAGTCGCTAGATAATTTAACGTCTTCTTTAACCCAAGTTGGAGAGTTTTCATATTTTGGAGCGAAGCTTAATAAATAGCCATCGCTAACTTTTTCAATGTTATAATTTCCATCTAAAGCTTGTAGCATCGAATGATAAAGATAAGGTTTTTGGCTATTTAATGGATAGTCACCTTTAAATGAATATACTTGATTTAAGGATGGAGTTAATACGTAAACTCCTTCTTTATTTCTTAGCATGATTTGTTCTTGATTGATGTTTTTATCAAGTAAACTAATTCTAAACAAGTCGTTATCATTATCTTTTTTATAATCAACTATAACAAAGAAAGTTCTCTTATCTCCATGAGAAGTCATTTCCATATTTCCTTCCATGTGATAAGAAGTTAAGTTTTCTCTCACATTCATGATTTTCTTTGGAACATTATCCTTATTATAGAATAATTTAAAAGCCGCTAAAATGAGAACTAAAGCTGCAAGGACTCCTGCAATAATTTTTTTCACCATATATTTTCACCCTCACGATAACTTATGAAGGCGAATAAATAAATATGATAAAAATAAAAAATAATTTATGAATAAGAGATAAAAACTAACACATATTAATATTAGGAGGTCTAAAGATGAATATTTTCCAGAAAATATGTCTTTTATTTACCATCATAGGTGGAATTAACTGGGGGCTTATTGGATTATTTGACTTCAATTTAGTCACTTGGATTACCCAAGGTGAAAACATGGCAAGTCGAGTAATCTACACAGTAATTAGTTTGTGCGCTATAATTAATATTCTAATTTTCTTCTATCGCCTAGCCCCAATGAAAAAAGAAGACGAAATTAGATAACTTCCCATCCTTCTAAATTCTTAGGAGGATTTTTTTTCATTTTTTAAAGTTCTTACGCTAATCTTATAAATATTTTGAACGAGAGTTTCTAGTTGAAGAGGATCAAGAGAAGGAATATTAGTCTTTTCTCTTTGTTTAATAAAGTTCTTAAATTCTGAAATATTCATAATATAGTTATTCTTAGGGCAACCATCGATCTTATCGATTAAGCACGAATCGTTAACTAGTACTACTGAAACGAATAGATCATCATTGGCTCTAAGTGAACTTCTTAAATATTCCACTCTTACTTTAGGTAATACCATTGGATTTTTAATGTGTTCAACTTGATTCTTCTTATTGTATTTAAACCATTGCGAGTCGTCAAATCGACCAGAAATAGGACCAGAAAAATACTTTTCACCAATACAATAAATAAATTTATTAGTGAATAGTATATGATCAAAATGGATTACTTTTCCATCAATAGCTAAAGCCACTTGATTGATTAAGTAGTAATCGTTATCAAGGGCTAATTGATACATCTTCTTTCCAACAGATTTATTAAAACACCTTTTTTCTTTAATAAGTTTAAACTTATCCCAAAAAAGAAATACTATGGAAAAAACTACCATCAATGAAATGACAATAATTAATCCCGCTAACATAATTAATCCTTAATAGCTACTTCTAAAGCTACTTTCATCATGTCTTTAAAACTTGTTTGTCTTTGTTCTGGAGTAGTTTCTTCGTGAGTGATAAAAGAATCGCTAACAGTGAGAATACAAAGAGCTTTTTTATGTAAATTTGCCGCAGTTGTGTATAAAGCATAGCTTTCCATTTCCACGCCTAAGCAACCAAGTTTTGCCCATTTCTTCCAAACTGATTCTTGATCGTTATAGAAGATATCACTTGATAGAATATTACCCACATGAACATTCATATTATTGTCTTTAGCAATTTTGTATGCATCCATTAACATGTCAAAATCAGCAATGGCTGATAAAACTCCAGGTAAAGCAAACTGATGAGCCCAATTTGAGTTTGTGCAAGCTCCCTCAGCTAAAATCAAATCGAATACTTTACATTCTGGAGCGTATGCTCCACAAGTTCCGATTCTAATGATTTTTTCTACTCCATAAAAACTATAAAGTTCGTGAGAGTAAATTCCAATACTAGGCATTCCCATGCCTGAGCCCATGACAGATACTTTCTTTCCTTTGTAATATCCAGTATATCCTAGCATGTTTCTTACCGAGTTAACTTGAACTACGTCAGTTAAAAAGTTTTCTGCAATAAATTTAGCCCTAAGTGGATCTCCTGGCATTAAAACGGTTTTCGTAAATGCTCCTTCAGGGGCTTGGTTGTGTGGTGTTGACATATTTTTTCCTCCTAATCTACATCAATAACTATCGTAGAAGCTAAGACATCATGAAAGGTGAGATGATCTTCACTTCTATTAATAACACAAAATAAACTACTTAGTAAAGTAAATCCAAAGCTAGAAAAATCAATTAATATTTTTCCACATAATTCTCTAACAAACATCGTCATAAAATCGACATTGCTGCCATCGGATTTGATTATTTTAATTTTAAAGAACTTTTTTCCTAAAGTTTGTCCTTCAAGTAAAACAGGTACAATAACAAAATAAAATACGATAAAGATAAAGCAAACTCCACCAAAAAGAAGAGTGGTGATTACTAAATTAAAGACATCGATACTAGAATTTCCTTTAATCACATCGATGAGGTTCTTTATTGGAAGAAGCATGATGATAAAGCAAAAAGTAAAGACGATTGCCCAATCGAAAAGATGAGCCATAATACGATATTTTGCTTTTGACTTCTTCAACATTGTTTCACCTTCTTTAATAAATATGATAGCAAAAACATCATCTTAATAAAAGACTATTTATATTTTTACCTTAACTAAACGCATCTTTGGAGGAATAATCGATAAAATTTAAAAAAAATTCAGATTTTATATA
>CAMEOO010000060.1 GCA_945929875.1 uncultured Caryophanales bacterium | reverse complement strand
TTTTGATGTTTTTCAATTTTTATAAAATCATTATTTCTCCAAAGATAAGTTTTATTTTACTATTATTATTAAGTTATGGAAACAATAAATTTAAAAAAGATTTTTAATATTTTTTTCAATGTAAGCATTTTCACAACATTGTTTGCGCTTTCATAATATAAAACTAATACTAGTAAATAATATGAATGATATAATCAAATCATCCAATCGAGGAGAAGATAATGAGAAAAATAGTTTTAACCGAAGAAGAAATATCTTCAATTTGCAAGTTAATTGGAAAGCAACTTTCAACTAGATTTAGATTTAGTGATGACCCACCAGTAATGATTGGTGTAATGAAAGGCGCAGTTCCATTCTTAATTGATTTAGTCGAAGAAATGGATATTCCTCTACTTATCGACTTTGTTCAAGTAAGTAGTTTTAATGGAACAGAATCAACTGGTACTGTCGTTTTAAAAAAGGACGTTACTATCGATATTAGAAATCGCGATATCGTGATAGTCGAAGACATCGTCGACTCTGGAATCTCAATGGTGTTCCTTGTTGATTATCTTAAAAAGAAATATCAACCAAAATCAATTACAACTGTCGCTTTACTAGATAAAAAAATCAATAGAAAAGTACCATTTACTTTAGATTATTATGGTAAAGAAGTAGGAGAAGGCTTCTTAATGGGATATGGTTTAGACTATTGTGAGCTATATCGAAACACTAAATACGTTTTTATTCCTGATGAAGAAGAAATTCATTCTTGGGATGAAATATTAAAAAAATAACTATTCCTTATTTGTCTCCCTTTATTTATATTAGGAATTAGTGAAAAAAGAGAATCAGTCGAATGATTCTCTTTTTCTTTTCTAATTAAATTTAGCTAAAGAGTATTTTTTCTTTCCTCTTCTTAATACGATAAACTTTCCTCCAATAGCTTCCTTCTTAGTTACAAGATGATTCTCATCAAATACTTTTTCACCATTTAAGCTAATCGCTCCACCTTTTACAAATTCTCTAGCTTCACGTTTAGAAGAGGCGATTTGACCTTTGATTAAAAGATCTAATAAAGGAGTATTTTCAACAATATCTACCGAGTCTAAATCCGCAAAGCCCATTTCAATTTCTTCCTTAGTTAAGGATTTGATATCTCCACTAAAGAGGGCTTGAGAGATTTTTTCTGCTTCTAAGTAATCTTCTTCAGAATGAATAAAGCTAATAACTGATCTTGCTAAGGCTTTATGTGCTTCTCTTAATTCAGGATGAAGTTTATTCTTTTCATCTAATTCTTCAATTTCTTCTTTAGACAAGAAAGTTAAGAATTTCAAGTAGTCAATTACTTTAGAATCTTCAGTATTGATAAAGAATTGATACATTTCATAAGGAGAAGTTTTATTTCGATCGAGCCAAATAGCTTTCCCATTAGTCTTACCAAATTTTGTGCCATCGCTCTTAGTTAATAAAGGCATCGTAAATGCATATACTTCTTTTCCTTCTTTTTTTCTAATTAATTCAATACCAGAAGTGATGTTCCCCCATTGATCTTGTCCAGCTACTTGAAGAGTAACATTTTTATATTTATTTAGGTACCAGAAATCAAGAGCTTGCATAATCATATAAGAAAATTCAGTATACGTGATACCTGCTTCTAAACGTCTAGCGACAATATCCTTACTTAACATATAATTAACATTGAAATATTTTCCAAAATCTCTTAAGAAATCAATAAAATTGATATCTTTACTCCAATCGTAGTTATTTACTACTTCGCAATCAAAAAGTTTAGTTAGTTGCTCTTTTAAACAATTAAAATTATGTTCAACTGTCTCTTTAGTAATCATTGGTCTTTCACTATCTGGTTTAGGATCTCCAATTAACCCGGTTGCTCCACCCACTAAAACGATTGGATGATGCCCTGCGTCTTTTAATCTTTTACAAATTAAAAAGCTTGAAAAATGGCCAATATGCAAACTATCACCTGTTGGATCAGTTCCTATATAAAAAGTCATTCCTCCTTTGTTTAATTTTTCTCTTAAAGATGGATCAGAAACATCTTTAATAAGGCCTCTGTACTCTAATTCTTCATAAATTCCCATAAATCTCCTCCTATAAATAAAAAACGCCCTAAATATAAGGACGAAAATTTCGTGTTACCACCTTACTTTATAAATAGCTCACACTATTTACCTCAGCGAGTTAATTAACTCTTATACTTTAACGGGTATAAAGCGTCATATCCTACTATCTTTCAGTATGCTCTCAAAGGTGTATTCAATAGGTTGTTACAATGCTTTTCACCAACCAGCATCTCTCTAAAGTAAAAAGCCTATTTACTATTCCTTTTCACCGATTTGTAAATATGTAATCATTATAAGAATTAATTAATCTTTTAGCAAGATTAATATTCTTTTTTCGCAGAAATAATATTTTTTTCTTGTAGTTCTTTTAAATGAGAATACTTTTCATAATATTCTCTCATTTTATTATCATCAAAAGGAAAAATCCCTTTTTTCATTAACTTTTTACATTTCTCATTTGCGTGTTTTACCACAATATCTAAGTCATTAGAGTAGACATATTTTTTTCGATGATACTCGTATTCTTTTGTATCTAATTGAATAATATTTTTATCTGGCATCAATTTTAAATCTAAATCGTAATCGATATATTTAATGCAGTCTTTGTCAAGTAAAGAAGGAGAAGCGATATTGCAATAATACATAATTGCATCTTCCTTAAACATCGCTATTAAATTATACCATTCGTGAAAAAAGAAAACAGATACTGCTGGTTCTCTTGTATACCATCTTCTTCCATCACCTTCGATTACTTTTGTACAATCTGAAACAATTACAATATAATCATCTGTGTAATCAACAACCATGGCTGTATCCCATGTTCGATGAAGGGATCTATCATGTTTATAACTTTGGACGTGAATCCAATTTCCTATGTAATCAAAATTCATAACTAACACCTTCTAATGTTCATTTGCATTATAGCAAAAAAGATACTTCATTTAAACATTAACTAAAAAATCACTCACTATTTATCTTTCAATAAATGAAAGAATTATAGAAAGTGATTTCAACGAACATAATTACTTAATTATTTTTTTCGTAATTCTTATTGCTCAATAATGCGCTGATGAAGGAAGTAATAATTTCAATGTCGCGCTTGTAATGGTTGATAAACTTATCATCTACATCATTTTCAAAAGGGATGGTCATATAGAAAGAAGTTAGCGATAAGCCGATAAACAAGCCATTTTTATTAATTGATATAATTATGTCTTCAACTACATCATCAATAGCAAGTTTATTTAGTGACTCAATCATTTTTTTGTTTAGCATCGATTCTGGATTATCAAAGGAAGTAAATACTTGATATTCCTTCTTTAGATCTTTAATTGAAGTAGGGTCTAATCCTTTTAATTCAGTTGGGAAACTATCCCCACAACCTTTTAAATAAATCACTAATTTCCCACTCTTTTTGGTTAACAAGTTAAAATTAAACATTTTTCCAGAGAAAATTACACTTTGAGTTTTCTTATCTTCTAAACTATTCCCAGTTTTAATCAACAAATCATATGAAGTAAAATTAACTCCAAACATCGTACCTTTAACAATATCTCTAGTTGGAGTAGTTAAAATGTTCTCATAGCAATCAATTTTATTCACTTCATCAAGTTCTATCTTACTATTATAAGAAAGTTCTAAATTTGCTATTCCAGTTTGAGTGTAACAATAAGAATCAATATTTAAAAAATAAGTATATTTGTATTCATCAAAGAAAAAATTTCTTTTCTTTTTCATCGAAGAAATAAGAATAAAGGATACTAATAAAAAAGTTACAAACAAAGCTAGAACTGGAATAAAAAGTTTGTTAACAGAATCAGGATTAATTAACATTATTAATCCAAGAATAAGGAAAATTCCTAAAAATGAAAACAAAGTAATTTTTTTTATCTTATTAGAATGAGTAACGTTTAAGTAGAAAGCACTTCTAGAATCGTTTATATTCTTTAATGTCTCTTCCTTAGAAGAAAATGGCAAAGGATTATAAAATTCACCTGGACAAAATCTAGTTGTTTGGTTAGGCTTCTTTTCTTCTTTTACATCCTTAAAAATCTTTTCTGTTTCTTCTACAACTTCTTCTTTTTCTTCTTTTACTTCATTATTCTCTTGTATGTTTTTTTCTTCTTCCATTAATATCACCACAATCTTTATTATAAAGAATTTTATTCTATAACAAAACTAATGATTTGCTAAATTGATATTTTTATGATGATTATTTGCTATTTTTATAAGATTCAAGGAAAGAAACAATATTATAGCCCATAGCAAATAAGCTAACTAATCCTATATATAAATAATTTTGAATTGCTTGAAAATCTTTATGCTTGTTCACTCCTTTAAAGAAAACCCCTAAAGTATAAAAGCAAATGATTGAAGAAATTAATAACCAAGCGTTTTTATCAAAAGGCTTATTTTTAGTTAATGATACTAAAGAGTAAACTAACCCACAAATAGTAATTACAATACTAATCAAATAATCAGAATTAAATGAAAGATCTTTTCCCCATTCATCTTGATAAAATTCAAAACTTTGAATATATAAAATAGTAGAGATGATTAATCCTGATAGGAACACTAAAAGGATAAATAAATATTTAAGCTTGTTTTTCATTAGTTACATCCTCCTTTTTTTCTAATTCAAAAATGCTTGGTTGCTTAATAAATAATAAAACTAATAATAAAGCATTAATAATTATATTAGGAATCATGAATCCTCCATTATAGACTAAACTATATACATAAGGTCCACCTAAGAATCCATCTGGACACGAAGAAGCCCAGAAGATAACTCCAGCAAGATAGTGACACAATAATTTTAATAGCCCACCTAAAGTAGTTCCAAGAACTAAATACTTAATTTTTGCTTTCTTATTATCGCTATTTTGGAATGATTTGTAGAATAATCCGGCGATACTAACTGCTGGATAAGCAAGAATATAGTCAAGGCATATTTGTAAGAACACTAAATACCAATCTGAAGCAATTGCATAAACTCCCCCAAGCATTTGTAAGAAACTTAAGCAAAAGCTAGAAATAAGTCCCGCGATAAATCCTCTTCTAAAACATAATAATAGAATTGGTAACATCGCAATTCCAATTGATCCCCCATTAGGGAAAAGCCCTCTAAATATTCCTCCTTGAAGGAAATCAAGAGCAAACGCTATTGCAGTAAAAATAGCAATTTCTGATATTACTTTTGTAGAAATAAAACTTTTTTTCATACTTTCTCCTTCCATAGTAAATAAAAAGTCCTATCTCTAGGACAATAAAAGCATGAAAAATTTAAATCCTTCCGCTAGCATTACCTAGATCAAGTATGGTCCCACAAGTTCACTTGTGATCTCAGCCTGATATTATCAAGCACCCGGATATATTATGAAACTAATAAAAGAATAATTCAACATTCCAACATTAAATTCGTAAATGGCACTATTTTAATAGAAATATCTAAAATATAATAAAGAAAAATTACTAGTTAATTTCTTTCTAAATGAATCATATATTAGAAAGAAAGGAAATTTATTATGGATCGAATTCAACCACCACCTAATTATTATGGTGCCCCTTATCCTCAGCCTCAAGGAGTCGATATGAGTCATTCAAATTTTGCTCCTCCACCCAGTATGCAACCATCAGTTAATCGTCAAGAAAAACCAAAAGAATATACAAACCCTTATGAGCCGATTGAAAAAAATGATTACTTAACTAAATTTATGGGAGGCCATACTGGTCAAAAAGTAAAGATTTTTTGTTCTTTTACCGATTCTGCTTCTTGGCATGACATGATATTTGAAGGGCTAGTTTGGGGAGCAGGAGATGATTACATCATTCTATATGATGAATCTAAAAAAATCCACACCCTAATTATGGCGGTATATATTCTTTATATTGAATTTAGCGAAATCGACAAAAAGTAAAAGAAGGGCTTGCGCTAAGTGAACTGCCCCTTGTCAAGTAGACACGGTGTATAAAAAATAATTAAAAGTAAATA
>CAMEOO010000059.1 GCA_945929875.1 uncultured Caryophanales bacterium | reverse complement strand
AAGCTAATTTGTTATAATCATCAAGATAATAGCTAATTGTTTCATCGACAAGAGTGGAAGTGATTTCCTCTTCGTAAAATGGTAATTCAATTTCACTTCTTTGATAACTGACTCCACACACAGCAATATAAACATCGCAAATTACTAGAATAAATATCGATAGATTAAATAATCTTTTGATTAACGCCTTTCTATTCTTGATTAGAGAAGTGATAAATAAAACCACGAAAAGTAATAAGGTGATACATAATCCTAAAAAGACTATTTCAAATAAAGAAAATGGCAAAAGAGAGGAAAAAGAACCAATTAGGAAAACTAATTTGCCAGAAATATTTAAGCAAAAGAAGTCACTTAAAGAACTATTGACTCTAAACATCAATAAAACTATCAATAAAACTAATAATATTGATAAAGAAATAATATAGTTTAGATATTTTTTCTTTTTCTTTTGCATAATGTCACCTTGAAAAAAATAATATCATATTTTTAATTATAAAAATATTTTTTTCTCAAATAATAATAAAGGTGAGATAAATGAACGAATCAATTTGGTCACATGAAGTAGAGATAGACTCTTTTCCAAAATTAAACTCTTCTATTAGGACATCAATACTAGTTATAGGAGGGGGAATTACTGGAATATTATGCGCTTATGAATTACAAAAGAAAAACTATAAAGTCGTTTTAGTGGAACAAGATCACATCGGTAAAGGAATAACTAAGAACACTACCGCTTTTATTACTGCACATCACGATTTATTGTATCAAGATATCATTAATAAGTTCTCTGTGGATAAAGCTAGAACATATCTACAATTAAATACTGATGCCATTTCTTATTATAAAAAATTGGGTGAGATTTACGATATCGATTATAAAGAATGTTCAGCAATTCTTTTTACTAGTAAGGATAATCATAAAATTTACAAAGAGAAATATGTTCTCGATCACTTTAATTATCCTTGTGAAATTGTCTCTTCTTTACCTATAGATAACATTGATATTACTATTGGAATTAAATTTATCAACCAAGGTCAATTAAACCCTTTAAAAGTCATTAAAGAACTTTCTAAAGAATTGACTATTTATGAAAATACAAGAATTGAAAACATTAAAGGAAATCGCGCCTATACAAAAGATCATCATATTGAGTTTAGTAAAGTAATCATTACTACCCATTATCCTTTAATCAATCGATATGGATTATATTTTACTAAACTATATCAAAGAAGGTCATACGTCTGCGCTTTAAAATATCCATCTATAGAAGATACTTATTGTAGCATTGATGAAGATGGTCTATACTTCCGTAGTTATCAGGATTATTTAATAATTGGAGGAAATGATCGAGATACTAAAAATCCTTGTACTTCTAGCTTTGTTGAAAGGATAGTGTCTTTATTCCCAGATTGTGAAATAAAGTATAGTTGGAGTAATCAAGATTTAATCACTATTGATAATCTCCCTTATATTGGAAGATACGATCGTTTTCATACCTCCTGGTATGTTGCCACTGGATTTAATTTGTGGGGATTTACTTGGGCGGCAATAAGTGCAAAAATCATCACCGATATGATCGAAGGAGGTCAACGCGTCGACCTAGTTGATCCAGGACGTAACTTTATAAAAAAACAATTGTTTTTAAATTTAGGAAATGTTTTAAAAAATATGCTTTCTTTCCAAATTCCACGTTGCACTCACATGGGGGTAAAGATGAAATATAATCGCATTGACAAAACGTTTGAATGCCCAGCTCATGGAACTAGATTTAATCAATTGGGCGAAGTGATAAATGGACCAGCCAAAAAAGACTCCAAATCAAAGATATTTGATAAATAATTAGATAAAGCATTTTATTATTTTTTTAATAAGTTGATCATCTGCATTCTTTCGATAAAATATCCCATATGAAAGCTTTATACTATCAGATAAATCTCTTTTTATAATATTTTTACTATTATCAAAAAATGTTTCAGGAACAAAAGAAATACCCAAACCAGCTTCCACAAGTGAGGAGCAAATCTCAAAAGATGAGCAGAATTGGCAATCTAAGGAACTTTTATTTTCAATTAATTTAAATTGGAATTTAGCCATTTTACTAGTTAAGTACATTGGATCTAAGAAAATCATTTTTTCTTTTTTAATATCATTGATAGATAATAATTCTTTATTAAATAAAGGATTATCGTCTTTTCCAATACAAACTAATTTTTCTTCATATAATTCTTTATATTTGATATTATCTTTTAATTTATTATCATCGTAATGGTCAAAGAACAAATCGATGGAACCATTTTCTAATAGATAGAAAAGTTGGCCTCGATTTTGGATGGTGATTTTTGGATGGAAATTAATAATTTCTTTATTTAATTTTTCTAGTACTTGTTTTAATGAATTTAGTTGAATGGAATTGGAGCAACCAATGGATAAAGAGTTTATCGCTTCTTCTTTATCGGAATTAAACTTCATTTTTGCTTGCAAGGAAATAGCGATGATATTTTTAGCGTCATTAATAAAAGAAATACCTTCTTGAGTTAATTCGACAAAACGAGTAGACCTTTTAAATAATTTGGTGTTTAACTCTTCTTCTAGGGTTTTTATTTGATGAGTGATTGCTGGTTGAGAAATATTCATCTGTTCAGAGGCTCTTGCAAAACTTAATGTATTGGCTACAGCAAGGAAGCATTCAAGTTGGAAAGTGTTCATAAAAAGTAATCTCCTTTATCTAATAATAAACAAAATACGACTAACTATCAAATAGTTATTAATAAATAAAGTTTATCAATGATAATAAAATTCATTTAATAATTTAGCACTCGAGTATTGACATTGCTAAAATAGGAACTATAATGTATTTAGCACTTGATAGAAAAGAGTGCTAAAAATAAAAGTTCAAAATATATTATTAATAGAAGGTATTAGGAGGTCGAATTAAGATGATTAAACCATTGAACGGAAATTTAGTATTAAAGAAAGAATTAAAGGAAAATAAAACCGCCAGCGGAATTGTGCTTTCACAAAAAAAGGAAGAAGAAGATTTCGCTCACGTCGTCGCTTTAAGTGAAGATGAGGAAGTAAAAAAACTTGGACTTAAAGTAGGAGATAAAGTAATGTATAAGTCTTATAGTGAAACAAAGGTTACTTATGAAGGGGAAGAATACTTTGTACTATCATATAAAGATATTCTTGCAGTATTAGATTAGGAGGTAATATTTATGGCAAAAACAATTAAATTTGGTAATGATGCAAAAGAATCAATGCTAGAAGGTATCGATGAACTTGCAAATACAGTTAAGGTTACTCTAGGACCTAAAGGAAGAAATGTCGTTCTTGATAAAGATTATGGTTCACCATTAATCACTAATGATGGAGTATCTATCGCTAGAGAAATCGAATTCGAAGATCCATATAAAAATATGGGAGCAAAGCTTATCTATGAAGTGGCAAATAACACAAACGATGTCGCGGGCGATGGAACTACTACTGCGACATTATTAGCCCAAAAGATGATCCATGAAGGATTGAATGCAGTTAATAAAGGGGCTAACCCAGTACTAATGAGAGAAGGTATTGACCTTGCTTCTAAAAAGGTTAGTGAAAAATTATTAGCCCATTCAAGAAAGATTGAATCAACTAAAGATATTGCTTCTGTTGCTACTATTTCTTCTGGAAGCAAAGAAATTGGTGATATTATCGCTAAAGCTATGGATACAGTAGGACGAGATGGAGTAATTAATGTTGATGAATCTAAAGGATTTGAAACCTCTCTTGAAGTAACTGAAGGTATGAAATACGACAAAGGATTTATTTCACCATATATGTTAAGTGATCGAGAGAAAAATAGCGTTGTTCTAGAAGATGCCTACGTTCTTGTAACTAACAATAAGATTAATTCTATTCAAGATATCTTACCAGTTCTTGAATCGGTGGTTCAATCACATAAACCTTTATTAATTATCGCTGATGATATCGAGCAAGAAGCAGTTCAGACTTTGATTCTTAATAAACTACGTGGTACCTTTAATGTCGTAGCCACAAAAGCTCCTGGATTTGGTGATAGCCAAGCTCAAACTTTACAAGATATCGCCACTTTAGTGGGCGCTAAGTTTATTGAAAAAGATTTGAATATGAAACTTGAAGATATGACTATTAGCGATCTTGGTTCTTGCAAGAAGATTATCGTCGATAAAGATTCAACAACTATTATCGGTGGTAATGGCGATAAAAAAGCCTTAAGCGTTCATATCCACACTCTTGAAACAATGCTAAAAGAAGCTACTTCAAAGAATGAGTATGACCAAATTGCCAATCGTTTAGCTAAACTTTCAAATGGTGTTGCTTTGATTAAAGTCGGTGCAACTACCGAAAGTGAACTAAAAGAAAAGAAATTAAGAATTGAAGATGCCTTAAATGCAACAAAAGCTGCAGTTAAAGAAGGTATTGTCATAGGAGGTGGCGCATCTTTAATTAATATCTATAAAGAAATTAAATCAGAATTAGTTAGTGATGTAGTCGATGTTCAAAGAGGTATGAATGTAGTTCTAGATTCCTTATCAGAACCATTATACCAAATTGCTGAGAATGCAGGATATTCTGGAAGAAACATTGTTGATGAACAAATGAAAGTTCAAGAAAACTATGGCTTCAACGCTAAAACTGGTAGATGGGTCGATATGTTTAAAGAAGGGATCGTCGATCCAACAATGGTTACCCGTAGCGCAGTGTTAAACGCTTCATCTATCGCGGGTTTATTCTTAACAACAGAAGCGGCTGTTGGCACTATAAAAGAAAAAGAACCAGCTGAAAATTCTGGTTCGATGTATTAATGAAAAGGAGTGATTTATTATGTTAATACCTAGTGTTTTTAAAGAAAGTTTATTAGATGATTTATTCGATAGAGATTACACAGTAGAAAGACAACTTTACGGAAATAAAGCTAAAGACTTAATGAAAGTGGATATCAAAGAAAACGATCATGATTTTGAGCTTTTCGTTGATTTACCTGGATTTAAGAAAGAAAATTTAACTCTTGACCTTACTAATGGTTATTTGACAATTACTGGAAATAAAACCATCGATAAAGAAGAGAATAAAAAATACATTCGTAAAGAAAGATTCTATGGTACAGTCAGTAGAAGTTTCTACGTTGGCGATGAAGTTAAGAAAGAAGACATCAAAGCAAAATTTGAAAATGGTGTTTTGAAACTTAACATTCCTAAAGTAGAAGAAAAAGTTGAGTCTAATAATGGCAATAACTACATTGCTATCGAAGGCTAAAGATTATCTAAATAAACAAAAACGATCGAGAAAATGCAGTTTCCATAGGGATTTTTAAAAAAATAAAATTTAATAGAATTGCGCTTTCAAGCGACCCAAAAAGAGCTTGGATATGTCATCTGAGTTCTTTTTCTATAAAAAACATAATGATTAAGCTTTTGCACTAGTCAACAAAAAGTAGACACAAAATCACTTTGAAGGGGTGAAAACTTCTTTAAATTGTTTAGGCGTCAAATAATTAAGTGAATATGAGCGCCTTTCCTCATTAAAGAAGCGGATATATTCATCTGTTAAAGATGGAATAGATTCTGCTTCTTTTAATTTGAAATCATTGAATTCACTATATAATGATTGAAAAAAAGGGAAAAATCTGAAAGGTACCCCTTTCATAGTGTCTAGGAAACTGGGTACCTTTCATAATATCATTATTTTTTGAGATTATTCCTAAATACCATCTAATTATATTATTTAGAGAGATAAATTCTTTCTAAATGAAGGTATTAATGCATGATTCATATGCATTGATATAAAGTCACAAGGAGAACACCAAGTGACAAAAGTAAATATTGGGTTCTTTGAAAATCTATCTAATGCTAAATATGGAAGAAATTATTATTATTTTAATAATTTTATACATGATTATGGTTGAGGGTAAAAAAAGAATGATAAGCAATAATTTGCTTACCATTCACATCATCAACTATAATTTAGCATAAAGGATTTAGATTTTCAAGGGTAAAAGATCATGGATCTTCTCCCAATTTTTACACTTTTTCGCGCATCTTTGGAGGAATAATCGATAAAATTTAAAAAAAATTCAGATTTTATATA
>CAMEOO010000058.1 GCA_945929875.1 uncultured Caryophanales bacterium | reverse complement strand
ATTCTTTATCATATCATCTATAAGAAGTTTTATAAAGTTTTATAGGTTTTATTATGCTGTTTTGGAACCTTTTCTTGTAAAATATTATCCACTACTTATCCTATTTTTGAAATAGAAAGTTTTATTTCATAAAAAAAAAGAAGTATCTCTACCTCTTTTTTAGCAATTAGTCTTCTTTTGTGAAGTCTTCTTTTCCTACTCCACATAATGGACAAGTAAAATCTTCTGGTAAATCTTCAAATTTTGTACCAGGAGCAATTCCATTATCTGGATCTCCTAATTCTTCATCGTAGACGTAACCACATACATTACAAACGTATTTCATATTTTTTCACCTCTTTCTATAAGCTTTTTATTTCTTCAACTAAATCATCAATTTGCTTTAAGCTATCTTGATTAAGAGCGCTGGTGATTCTAACTAGAGTATTTGTATATTTAATATTTTTACATTTTTCTAATAATGACGTCATCACTTTAACGGCCATAGGAGCCCAACTTCCATTTTCAATTAAAGAAATCGTTCTATTTTGATAATTTCTTTCAACTAATCCTTCAATAAATGTTCTCATAAATGGGAAGATATCAGCATTATATGTAGTAGTGGCTAAGATTAAATGATTGTATCTAAATGCATCTTCAATATCTTCTGCCATATCAGTACGGGCTAAATCGTTGACTACAACCTTTTTGCCGCAAGCTCTTAATTTATCAGCAAGAGTCATCACCGCTTTTTTAGTATTCCCATAAACTGAAGTATAAGCGATAACTATTCCTTCTTCTTCAGCTTGATAGCTTGACCAAGTATTATATAAATTTAAATAATAGCCAAGATTTTCAGATAAAACTGGCCCGTGCAATGGACAAATAGCATTAATTTCAAATTTTGCTAATTTCTTTAATACATTTTGAACTTGCATTCCATACTTACCAACTATTCCAAAGTAGTATCTTCTAGCTTCACAAGCCCATTCTTCTTCTACATCTAGGGCACCAAATTTACCAAATGCATCAGCGCTGAAAACTACTTTGTCTTCTTGGTCATAAGTCATTATTACTTCTGGCCAGTGAACCATTGGAGCGGTTATAAACGTTAAAGTATGCTTTCCTAAACTTAAAGTATCGCCTTCATTTACAACTACGCTATTATTTGCAAACAAATCTCCATAGAAATTTTTCATCATTTGAAAAGCTTTGCTAGAGGAAACTATTTTAATATTTGGATATTCTTTAAGCAAACTAACAATATTAGATGAATGATCTGGTTCCATATGTTGAACAACTAAAAAGTTTGGAGTTCTACCATTTAATTCGTTTTTAATATTTGTAAGCCATTCGTTACTAAAGCGAGCTTCCACAGTATCAAGAATAGCAATTTTTTCATCCATAATTAAATATGAGTTATATGCCATTCCATTTTCTACTACATATTGGCCTTCAAATAAATCGATATCGTGATCATTTACGCCAATGTATTTAATATCCTTAGTTATTTTCATTTTGCACCTCATTTATATTTACAATATAAATATAGAGTTCTTTAAAGATAGTTTCAACACATTATTTCCAATATAAATAGATTTCATAAAAATAATGAACAATCTTATCTTGATTGTTTACTTTTTTTAATTAATAAATAATTTTTTTCAATTTGAAATTTTTTTATTTTAACAGAACTAAATATACTAATTAATTTCAAATAATTATTTTATAATTAATTTATAAGCGAGGATTAATTATGTGTTTTATTAAAGTTAGTAATCTATCAAAAATTTATGGGAGCGATTCACTTCAAGTTAAAGCGCTTGATAATGTTTCATTTGAAATAGAAAAAGGGGAAATGGTAGTGATCTTAGGCGCTTCTGGAGCGGGAAAATCTACTTTATTAAACATTTTAGGAGGAATGGACAATCCTTCTAGCGGTGAATATATCATCGATAATGAAGATATCTCAAAGTTTAATAGTTCAAAATTAAGTCAATTTAGAAGGAATGACATCGGCTTTGTCTTCCAATTCTATAATTTAATGAATAATTTGACTGCCTATGAAAATGTTGAAATAGCTGCATCTATCGTTAAAAATCCTCTTGATACTTTATCAATTCTTAATTCAGTCGGATTAAAGGAAAGAATGAATAACTTTCCTTCTCAATTAAGTGGAGGAGAACAGCAAAGAGTTTCCATAGCTCGGGCTATTGTAAAAAATCCAAAGCTACTTTTGTGCGATGAGCCAACTGGCGCATTAGATAGTAAAACCGGTTCTAGCATTATAAAATTATTGCACGATATATCTTTACAATATAAAACGACAGTAATCATTGTAACTCACAACGCAAAACTTGCTCCAATCGCCGATCGATTAATAAGAATTAAAGACGGAAAAATCATTGAAAACACTAAGCAAAATAATAAAAAGGATCTAGAAGAAATCGTATGGTAAAATCAAGTACAAGCACATTATTATTTAAAAAACTGCTTCGTTCAGTTAAAGATAATTATAAGCAATTTATCGCTATAGTCATTATTTCTTTTCTTTCGACTTGCCTTTTTTGCGGACTTACTTCAAATGCGAAAAACCTAGAAAAACGAGTTAATTATCTAAACAGTGAAACTAATTTTGCTGATGGATACATCAGCTTTTCTCCAAGTGAAGACATCCCATACGATGATTTAAAAAATATTGAAGGAGTAAAAACTTTAGAACATCGAAGCTATTTAAGCGCGAAAAGTGAATCCGGATCAATGAATATTATCACTCAAGATTCATCTAATCAATTATCTCAAGGATTAATCACTAGCGGAGAATTCGGTTTTCTTATAATGGACAGTTTCTCTAAAAAAAGCGGATTAAATATCGGTGACACCCTCGAGATAGAAGTTAAAAACTATTTTTTATCAAACGTAGATGAAACGATATTATCATATCTTTCTTCCTTAGTTAAAGAAAGTGGAAATAACGTATTATCAAATAATAATTTAAAGTTAAAAATCAAGATTACTGGCACGATGAAACATAGTGAAGGTGTTCAATCTTCTCAGTTTTCTTCTACCATTGCTTTAACTAATTATTCTTATATAGCTAATTCAATAACGGAATTAATTAGTCAAAATTACTTAATCGAAAATATGGATAGTATTTTACTTGTTAATCATTTAGCTAATTCAACATTTGATTTTGTAGAATCCTTTTTAAAAAAACTAGATAATCAAATATTAATAAAGGTCGATGATTCATATAAAACTAACGATATAGTAACTAATATCTCAAATAGATTATCTTCCTATACGAAAGTATATATAGCTACAACAAGCGACAATCTAGAATCTTCTCTTGCAATAAATCAAGACATCGATCAAGCAGAAAAACTAACTTACGTTTTCCCTCTTATTTTCTTTCTTGTCTGCGTGCTTGTAATTCTTACTACCCTTTCTCAAATGATCATAAGGGAAAAGCTTCAAATAGGCGCATTAAAAGCAATAGGAGTACCAAAATATAAAATCTATTTCCACTATATTAGTTATGGTTTCATCCTTTGTTTATTAGGCGGAGTATTAGGTTTCTTTATCGGGCCATTAATCATTCCTAGAGTAATGAATCTAAAATACAATTTACTTTGGGATATTCCTAGTCTTAAAACATCTTTCTTTCATGTATCTTCAATCATTATTCTATTTGTTCTACTATTTTTATCTTGCCTAGTCAGTTTTTTAGTTTCCTATAAGGAAATTCAAAAAAAGCCAGTTGATTCATTAAGAAACAGTGTTCCTCAAATAAAAATTAAAGCTAAGAAAAATAATAGATCAAGATTATCTCTTACTACGAGAATGTCAATAAGAAACATCTTCTCAAATAAAGTCAAATCGCTAATGGTTATTATTGGAACTTTAGGATGCTCAGCATTACTAGTTTGTGGTTTTGGGATAATGGATACATTAAACTATGGAATCAGCGACTCTTATGAAAACCAATTAGTAAGAGATATCACTATTTCGATAAATGATAATGATTTAAGCCAAATTGAATCAATAAAGCATATGGAAGAAATCAAAAAAATAGAAGAGGTATATGTTCTTCCTCTTGAAATATCTAATGATTCTCTTTCTAAAACTTCTACAATAACCTATATTGAGAAAGATAGTTCCTGTTGTCACTTACCAATTAAGGAAAACTATCTATCCATCGATAAAACTAGCGCAAAAGATCTAAAAGTTAATGTAGGCGATAAGATCAAATTAAATATTAATGGAGAACTAGTAGAAAAAGAAATAGCTTATATCTTTTCTTCCTCTTTAAATAGAGGGCTCTTCACTTACCAAGATGAAGAAATGAATATGACTCCTTCTTCTCTCTGGATTACTTTGAATGATCAAAAAGATGCTAAAAAAGTAAAAGAGCAAATAGAAAATAATTATAATTTTACTTTAGTAATGACCAAAGATGATCTATATACTCGGGCTAATGATTTATTAGGATCAATTAAAATAATGACTAACGTCGTAAAAGTCTTCGCCATCTGTTTAGCGGTAGTTGTTATTTATAACTTGACATCATTAAATATAGTAGAAAGATCAAGAGATATCGCCACTTTAAAAGTACTAGGTTTCAGTTTTAATGAAATAAGAAAAACTATTATAACTGAAATATTTCTCGACACTTTAATTGGAACCTTTATCGGTTTATTCTTTGGTTTTCCAATGTGCTATTTAGTACTATCAATCAATAAAACTACACTTTTAACTTTCTTATATCATATCTATTGGTATTCCTATGTTATTTCTTTCTTTATTTCTATAATTACTTCAATAATTGTCAATTTATTCTTATGCCGAAGAATCAATAAGATTAAGATGGTCGAATCGTTAAAATCTGTCGAATAATTTATATTAAAAAAATAATCTTTATGTTACAATTTTTTCGGTGAATTATATGAATAGAAAATTATTATTTTTCTTATTATCTTCATTAATATTATGCTCATGCTCCTTTAACAAAACTAATAGTGGGAATTCTATTTCTACACTAGAAAGTTCTATTTTGGAATCAAGTTCACTTATCACTAAAGAAGAATATTTGATTTATCAAGAAGAAATAAAAATATATGGTAATCTTTATAAACCAGAAAACTATAGTGAAGATACCTCATATCCATTAATCATTATGTCGCATTCAGCTAATGTCAATAGCGATACCTTAAGCTCATATGCAAGAAGAAGCGCTTCTTTAGGATACTTAGTCTATACTTTTGACTTCCCTGGTTCTAGTAGTTCATCAAGAAGTACAAACATTCCTTTATGCACTATTTTCACGGAAATTGATACTCTTTCTTTTATCGTGGATTATTTTTCTTTTACTTCAAATATAAATAAGATCTTTCTTTTTGGCACTTCCCAAGGAGGGCTAGTATCAAGCGTTGTGGCTGATGAAAAAGCTGATGAAAAAGAAGATCTAATTTCTGGATTAATTCTATTTTACCCTGCTTATAATATTCCAGAAACCATCTTGAAATTTCCTTCATTAAGCGATAAAGAATATGTTGAGCAACTAAAAGATTACAATGTATATGATCATATTGGGAAATTTAAAAAAGACGTTTTAATAGTTCATGGAACAAGTGATTTTATGGTACCATATTCTTATAGTGAAAGAGCTAATGAATTATATGAACATTCCACTCTTTTTTTAGTGGAAGGAGCTAATCACGGATTCAATAAAGAGAATCATTATTTTAACGATAATTACGATGTATTAACTTGGTCATATGCTTCTTCTTATCTAATAGATCACTATTTAAACTAACTGCAGCAATGGCGGAATTGGTATACGCGCTAGTCTCAGAAGCTAGTGAAGAAATTCATGTCAGTTCAAATCTGATTTGCTGCACCAATTCAAAATTTACACGGAAATTTCCGTGTTTTTTTTATTTTTGATACAACTTTGATACAGAAAATTGAAAACTTTGCAAAGAATAATTTTACTTTGCAAAAAACTTTGCAAAATAAAAACTAGATCTTTTAAGAGTCAATCCAGATTCATCATCATATGAAGATCCAGTTCTTAATTTCTTGATGTAAAGTCCTGTTCTTTCAATATAGCTAAGGCATAATTTTTTTGGTTTATATTCTTTCATTTGCATCTTTCTCCTTTTTTATTTTTTTTGTTGACATAATTCTATATTCTGATAAAATAGTTATTTCTTGGTTAACAACCAGATGGTATCCCTACATTTACAAATGTGGGGATGGTTTTTTTTTATTTACGACCTTTTAATTTTTTTAAACGAGTTCTATTAGGTTTTCTAACATTCTTTGCATTGCAAAGGAACTCTTTATTTTGGAGTTGATGATAATGGTTTTGTTAAAGGTCAGCAAATCTCCGACAATACAAAAAAAGATATTTCTAGAACAATCAATGAACTTGTAGAACCACGAATCACACCATCAATACAAGAAATAATTATCGAAGGAAAAACCATAATCAAGGTTTCTTTTTCGGGACATAATAGACCATATTCATGCGGTGGTAAATATTTTTCAAGATGTGGAACTGAGAATAGG
>CAMEOO010000057.1 GCA_945929875.1 uncultured Caryophanales bacterium | reverse complement strand
GACTTGTAAATTCATTTTTGCTAAAAATAAAAAAAAGCTGTTGATTTTACAACAATATTAATTTGTTGATTTTACAACAAGTGAGGTAATTATGGAAAAAAGATTTCAACAATTTACAGTATTAATTACAAAAATTAATCGAAATATCAAAAAAATAAAAACAGAAGAGATGGATAAATACAACTTAAAAAGTCCACACGTATCTTGCCTTTACTACTTATTTTTAGAAAAAGAGTTAACCGCAAGAGACCTATGCTTAATTTGCGATGAAGATAAAGCGTCGATTTCTAGATCTTTAGAATATTTAGAAAAAAATGAATATGTTATTTGTGAAACTAATGAAAAAAAGAAATATAAATCATTGATAACATTAACTAAAAAAGGAGAAGGCATTGCTAGAGAAATCGTATCTAAAATAGATAATTATTTAGAAATTGCTAGTAAAGGAATTAGCGAAGAAGAAAGAGTGAATCTCTATCGATGTTTGAATATAATCAGTAGCAATTTAGAAAAATGTGTAAAAGGAAAAAACGATTAATATGGCAATAAAACTTTTAGTGGATTCTACTTCTGATATTAGTAAAGAAGAAGCGGAAAAATTAAATATTTCGATGATTCCATTAATCATTACTTTTGGTCAAGAAGATTTTTATGACGGAGTTGATATACTACCAAATCAATTTTTTGAAAAGCTAATAGAGAGCACCATCCTTCCAAAAACTAGTCAAATAAATCCATTTAGATTTGAGGAAGAGTTTGAAAAATTAACTAAAAATGGAGATGAATTGATAGTAATCACGATTTCATCTAAATTATCTGGTACATACGAAAGTGCAATTAGAGCAAAAGAAAAATTCAAAGACAATGTCTTTGTTATAGATAGTTTAAACGCTTGCATAGGTGAAAGATTATTATGTCAGTTAGCTTTAATATTAATAAATGAAAATAAAAAAAGTGCAAAAGAAATAGTTGATGAATTAAATATAATGAAAACTAAAATTAGAGTTTTAGCCCTTTTAGATACTTTGGAATATTTAAGGAAAGGTGGAAGAATTTCTTCTCTTGTAGCCTTTGCGGGAGAGATGCTTTCTATTAAGCCAGTTGTTGCAATAATAGAAGGAAAAGTTAAACTTGTTGGAAAAGCAAGAGGTTCAAAAAATGGTAAGAATTTACTTAATAAACTCGTAAATGAAAGTGGTGGCATCGATTTCTCTTTGCCTTATGGAACTGTCTATTCTGGATTAGATAATTCTTTATTAAAAAAATATGTTAAAGATAGCTCATCATTATATCAAGAACACACAAATGATATTCCTTCTTATCAAATAGGTTCGACGATAGGAACTCATGTTGGTCCAGGCGCAATTGGTGTTGCTTTTTTTGAAAAATAATTAAAAAATGAAAATTCTTTATATTTTTTATTTTTTATATAAATAATTGTGTGTTAAAATATTTGAGTTGAAAAAAATTAAGGAGAATTTATTAATTATGGGAAGAGCACATGAAGTTAGAGCTAAAGCTATGGCGGCTACTGCTGCAGCTAGATCCGCTCTATTTATGAGAGCATCAAAAGAAATTTACATGGCCGCTAAATCAGGAACCCCTGATCCAAATGAAAACTTAGCGTTAAGAAGCGCAATTGAAAAATGGAAAAGTCAAAATGTAACTAAGGATGTTATTCAAAGAGCTATCGATAAAGCAAAAGGTGGTTCAGCTGAAGCTTATGAATCTGGAAGATATGAAGGATTTGCTCAAGGGAATGCAACATTTATCATCGATACATTAACTGATAATGTTAATAGAGCATTTGTTGAAGTAAGAACTGCAGTTACAAAAAGAGGTGGACACTTAGGTACACCAGGATCTGTTTCATTTAATTTCACTGAATGTGGTTTAATCGAATTTAATGGAACTAACCGCGATGAAGTTGAAGAAGCTCTCGTTATGGCTGATGTCGATGTAATGGAAGTTACTCTAGATGAAGATTTCATTTCTGTAAAGACTGCGCCAACAAGCTTAAACGACGCTAAAAATGCATTGGAAGAATTAGGTATTCACGAATTTGAAACTTGCGAAATCACCATGATTCCTAACGATTATGTAACTTTATCTGGTGAAGATGCAGAAAAATTTAAAAACTTGCTTGCTATGTTAGATGAAATCGGCGATGTTCAAGCGGTTTATCATAACGCACAATTTGAAGATTAATATTAATTAGCATCCTTGTGATGCTTTTTACTTGATTAGATTAGTTAACTGATTGCTTATCTTAAAAAAGTGATATAATATACTCATGTCACTTAAGAAAGGAATCAGTTTTTTGATTTATAAAAAAGATGAGTAAGTATCAATATAAAAGAATTCAAAAAAAAATTACTTCTGAGCATGAAGAAAAAGTGTTTGATGTTGTCGGACAAATTAGAAAAATGGGACTAAACAAATATGAATTTGTCACTATAAGAGACAAGATTTATCTTGAAGCGGAGAGACTTTACGATGAAAGATGCCCCGCAAACGATAATTTTTACAATAAACTTTTAAAACTATCGAATAAATTGACTCAAAAAGCTTTAAAAAAATCTATTTTTGAAAATATTGGGAATTTACTTTTTACCATATTTGTAATCATTTCCGTTGCTTTACCGATTACTTATGGAATTAATTTTAAAAACCCAATAGGAAGTAGTATTTATTCAAAAGGCTTATATTTGCATCTAAATTTATATAATTTATTTTTAATGATTTTGTGTTGTGCTGTTGGAATGATCGTTGCTACTTTAATTCAAAGAATTGAGAAAAATAAAAAGAAAAACTTAATCATTGCTATTTGTGGAGTTGGATTAGTTTTATGCATATTAATCTATGCCCTATCAGTAAATTTTCCTGATTTTTTCTTAAAAATAAACTTTTTAGTCTTTGAATCTTTGGCTTTAGCTTTGTCTATTGGCGGTTATTTTTTAGAAGATGCAATCGCATCAAAAAATTATAAAGAGAAACATGAAGATAATAAATCCAAAGATTAACTTTTTAGAAGTGGGAGACATCATAGATGTCGTTAGAGAAGATTTAATAGAAAATAAAGAGTTTGATAGCGTTGACTTTAGCTCTATTAGAGAGATAAATGGCAAAACTTTTTCATCATGCATTTTTAAAAAATGCCGATTTGATAAGACCATATTAAAAAGTAACGATTTCATTGATGTTATTTTTGATAATGTTGATTTTTCTAATAAAATCTTCAGCAATAAGTTATTTGAAAGAGTAATAATAAAGAACTCAAAATGTTTGGGAACTAGATTTGATAAAATTATTTTCAAGAATGTTCAAATAATTGATTCATTATTTAAAATGAGCAACTTTACTGATTGTTCTTTTAATAACTCATTACTTGCAAATAGCGATTTTACAGAAAGTACTTTTTATAATTCTAAAACTAGTAATCTACAAATGGAAAAAGTAGTTTTAGAAAATGTTTATTTTGAGGAAAATAGTTTTGAAGGAATAGATTTTTCCTCTTGCAAATTAAGTAGCATTAGGTCTGACTATAGGTCGGTGAGAAATATAAAAATTAAACCAGAACAAAGCGCCTATTTTGTTAGCCTATTAAATATTGATTTATCGGAGTAGTAAAATGAAATACAAATTAGTGGCGTTAGATATGGATGGCACTTTATTAAACAGCGATGGAAAAATAAGTGAAAAAAATATCCAAACGATAAATAGATTAATAGATAAAGGAATTATTATTGTTTTATCAACTGGAAGACCTATTCAAGGAGTAAATATTTATAATTCTTTATTACCTGTAAATGGGCCAATTATCACCTATAATGGAGCGATGATATTCAATAATCAAAATATTATTTTTAAGCAAAACCTTGAAAGAGAGGCCGCTAAAAAAATTATTGATTTAGGTAGTAAATACGACACTACAATGTGCATATGGTCTAATGATCAATTGTATACAAATAAGATAAACAACAAAGTGAATGATTACAAGAAACTATCTAGAGTAGAACCTATATTAATTGATGATTATGAAGAAATTTTAGACTTAGGAATAACAAAAATTCTTTGGCTTGATGAAGAAGAAAATATAGAAAAATATATTAGTGAGCTTAGCGAAAAAATATTTCAAAATGTATCATTTTGTACCTCAAAATCGACATTTTTAGAGTTTTTTAATAAAAATGTTTCTAAAGGGAAAGCATTAGAAAAAATTGGAGAATTACTAAATATTAGAAGAGAAGAAATGATAGCGATAGGCGATGAACTTAACGATTTGCCTATGATTGAATATGCTGGATTAGGAATCGCTATGGGTAATGCGAATGATTTAGTAAAACAAAAAGCACGATTTGTCACTTTATCAAACGATGAAGATGGTGTAAGCTTAGCTTTAGAAGAAGCCTTTAAAAACTAATAAATATTTGCTTAAAATTTTTTTAAAAATAATTTATTTTACGTTGATTATTTGACTTTATTGTTATATTATAACAAATGGCAAATCCGCCAATTGTAGTCCCGGTAAGACAAACAATTATTAGGAGGAAAATTTTATGCAACGTCAAACAACTATTGCAAAAGCCAATGAAATCGTACGTAAATGGTACGTTGTTGATGCAACTGACAAACCATTAGGTCGTTTAGCATCAGAAATCGCAGTTTATTTAAGTGGAAAAAATAAACCTATTTATACACCTAACGTAGACTGTGGAGACTATATCATCGTTATCAACGCTGAAAAAGTTTCATTATCTGGAGACAAAGAACATAAGAAAAATTATTACAATGTCTCACAATATTTAGGTGGTTTAAGAACTCGTTCATCTGGAACTATGTTAAGAGATTATCCTGAAGAAATGATTGAAAGAGCAGTTAAAGGTATGCTTCCAAAAGGACGTTTAGGACGTCAAATGAACAAAAAATTATTTGTTTATGCTGGTCCTGATCACTTACATGAAGCTCAAAAACCTGAAGAGCTCAAATTAAAATTTTAGGAGGAACTAACAATGGCAAAAAAGAAAGTTGAAAAAGTTCAATACTACGGAACAGGTCGTAGAAAATCTTCTGTCGCTCGTGTTTATGTAACAAATGGTACAGGTAAAATCACAGTAAATGGAAGAGATGTTAATGAATACATGCCTTATGCAACATTAGTCATGGATTTAAAACAACCACTTGATGTTACTAATACAGCAGATAAATTTGATGTAGAAGCTAGCGTAACTGGTGGTGGATTCACTGGACAAGCAGGTGCTATCCGTTTAGGTATTGCTCGCGCATTATTAAACATTAGCCAAGACTTCAGATCACCAATGAAAGTTGCAGGTTTATTGACAAGAGACTCAAGAGCTAAAGAACGTAAGAAATATGGTCTTAAAGCTGCTAGAAGAGCTCCACAATTCTCAAAACGTTAAGAGAATTTATCGTCAAGAGAAAATCAAGATCACTCACATATTTGGGTGGTCTTTTTTTGTGGATTAAACAAGTTATGAGTAATATAGTATTTATCTATTTAATATATTAAGAATATGAATAAAATGTCATTTATCCTTTTTGAATTTATTACTCTTTTATCTTTAATCATTGTTCCTTTTCATATAAAGCAAAGTGAACGAGTTAATTCATTGATGCAATATTCTATAGTAATTGATCCTGGACATGGTGGAAAAGATAATGGATGTAACTATGGTGATGTAGTTGAAGATGAAATTAATTTAAATATAGGGAAATACCTATTTGAAGAATTGATTAATAATAATTTTATTGTATATCTAACTAGAGATGACGATTATGATTTAGCTTATAATAATTCGGAAAATAGGAAAAACGATGATTTAAAAAATCGCGTTTCAATAATAAATGGTTTTAATGCAGATATACTAATATCTTTACATGTTAATTATTATCAAAGCGAAGAAGTCAAAGGACCAATGGTATATTATCGATATAATGATGAAAAATCGAAAGAATTAGCAACTTGTATTCAAGATAACTTAAATGAATTATCAGGGCTTAAAAAGAAAGTTCATAGCGATGATTTTTATCTATTTAGGAAAACTCTTTGTTTAGCGTGCTTAGTGGAATGTGGTTTTATTTCTAATAAGGAAGAAAGAAATAAATTAACAAGCGATATTTATCAAAAAATGATGTCAAAACAGATTGCAAATGGAATAATTGATTATTTATCAAACTGATGAAAAAATCTAAAAAATGTCAATAATGCAAAATCTTTAAAAAATAAAAAAAATCGTTGATTTTGTTCTTTCAATATATTATTATAATTAAGCGTTGGGCCTGTAGCTCAGTTGGTTAGAGCGCACCCCTGATAAGGGTGAGGTCGTATGTTCAAATCATTTCAGGCCCACCATCGAAGTTAATTAAAGCATCGCACGATGCTTTTTCTTTTATTTTTATTATTTATGTTTTATAATTTCTATATGAATGCTTAGCTCAGTCGGGAGAGCACTTCCTTCACACGGAAGAGGTCAAGGGTTCGAGCCCCTTAGTATTCACCATCTTTAATAAGTAAGGTGATACATTAAGTTGTATTGCCTTTTTTGTATACGTCAAAAAATAACACCATCCCAAAAATAAATGAAGAGACACATAAAAT
>CAMEOO010000056.1 GCA_945929875.1 uncultured Caryophanales bacterium | reverse complement strand
TAATTTATTTCAATTTAGCATCAATAATAATCGACTTCTTAGCGTATTATTTCTATTTCATTTCTAAGTTTGATTTCTCTTCGCTTTGGGAATTAATTTATCTTCTATTATTAGAAATTACTCCTAGCTTATTTAAGATTCCTGTGTGGTTTTACATCTTAGTTATTTATTATCTATTTTGTAAATGGAGAAAAAATAACGCTCTTGATATATTAAGACATCATGATGCTATTAATTGTGGATTTGTTAAAGGTTCAGGTGTTCTAATAATGATTAATGGCGCTCCAGGAGCTGGAAAAACATTACTTCAAACTGATATGTCTATTACTTGTGAAATGATGTTTAGACAACAAGCTAAAGAGATCATGGATGAAGTTAGAGATTTATTTCCTAACTTTAGATATGATTTACTAAGAAAAAAACTTGATTTATGGATTAAAACTAAAAGAATAAAGAATCTTGTTGATTGTGAAGATTTTATTAATTATCTATATTCGCTTTTTAAATCATCGACTTATTTCTGTTCATCCTGGAATTATTATGACTATGAAAAATATGGCTTATATTTTGATAATAGTCTAAAGCATGAATTCTTATTTGATGATTTACTTGATTATTCTAAAGCTTACTTTATTTATCAAAGTGATTTTGCTCTTCTTATTAGCAATTATCCAATTAGAGCGGAACATCGCCGATATAAGAATGATCATATGGTTATGTTTGATTATGATTATTTTAGAGAAGAATGTTTCGATGTGGAAGAACCTACTTATTCTAAAGTTATTGATTATGATATGTTGCGACTTGCTAAAAAGAAGAAAGAAGATAATAAAAACGCTAATATTCCTATCGCTTATGTATTTGCTCTTACTGAACTAGGAAAGGAAAGAGGAAATTCGCTTGACAATCAAGAATTGAAAAAGAAAAGTGAGGACACTAATCAAAAGAATGATGGATTTACTGACTATCTTCGAGTAGGAAGGCATCCAGCAACTATAAGGAATAGAACCTTCTTTAAAATTTTCTTTGATGAACAACGTGCTTCATCATGTGGAGTTGCTTTATCTGGAATAACTGAAGATATTCTTACTATTGATAAAAAGAAAACTGAAACTAAGAATTCAATGTATTTCTATTATATAAGATTGTTGATTATGAAGTTTGGAATTCTTATTTCTAGCAAATTCTTTAACCGCTATGAAACTTTAAGAAATGATAGGAATTTGGCCACCTTATTCTTTAGTTGGCTATCTAAGGTGAGCAATAGATCATATACTCGCTATATTAATAATTACAATTATAAGAGAGTTAGGTTCTACCTTCAAAATGGCACTTTGCCTGAGGGAGAATCTAGCGCTACTCTATGCACTTACTATTTAAGCTATAAAAAGCTTTATGCTAACCGATATGCTTCTGACTACCTTAGAACTTTCTTCGATGAGAAAGGTAGATCATCTGAGCTTGGTATTGCTGATTTATTGGATTACAACGATGTCTATCCTTCTTGGACTGATATCACTTCACAGAACTCTTACTTCGGTGATCAACTTCAGAAAAACTTGGTTAGTGTGGAACACAAAAAATAATTTTTAGAACTTAAGCGAGAGATAAAAAAGAGCGTTGCTCGGTTATCTCGAGCTAGTTCTAACTACTGAAAGGAGTAAAATTTATGTCAACAATTAAGGATGCTAAAATTAATAATACTTTTACTTCCGATAAGCCAGAAATTTCTCAATGGGGGGTAGGTATGACCCCCTTAAAGTCGGAAATTTCTAAGAAAGAAATGTTTTGTAAAATTGCATTTGATTATTTATCTTTTACTTTCCCTTATTCAATTTATTACATGGAAGAATTTGATGAAATATGTTCTTTGTTATTGTTAAATGAAAACTATGAAGAAAGTCCATTTGGTAGAAATGGATATTCGCTTTGTAAGAGGTGGAAAAACGAACTTGATCAAGATAAAGAAACATTTACTTCCTTCTTATATAATGGTGGAACTCAAACTAATAATGCTTATGGTGAAAAGACTGGTTTCTTTGAGCTTGAAGGAGATGGATGTCGTGCTTTAGAAAAAAGAGGTGGAGATAAATTTCCTGATTATTGGAGAGAAATTTTTCTTCAGTTAAAATTCAATCAAAAATTAAAGCATGTTTCTATCACTCGATTTGATTTTGCTATTGATGTATTTAATGCAACATTTAAATTAGATGAAATTGTTGAAGCTTTAGAAAATAGAAATGTTCTTACTCCATTTTTAAGATTTGATTCATCTGTAGGTATTGAGTTTGCCTCTTATGATCCTGATTTACATATTATTTATGTAGGTTCTAAAAAAAGTGATTTCTTTCTATGTATTTACGATAAGAAAGAAGAAAGAGAATCCATCGGTAAAACTATTGAGTTTGATTCTTGGTATCGTTTCGAATTTAGAATCAAACATAAAAAAGCGGATAACTTCATTATGAATATTTTAGATAAATGGAACAATGATGTTTCAGAAATTTCTAATTTTGCAAGCGAATTAATCCTTAAATATGTTGATATTAAAGATAGGCCAAAGCAAGGAGTTAATTCTACTCCTGGTATAATTGCATCAAAACAATGTATGCAAAAATGGAAAACAAATTCTAAGTGGTTAGATTTTGTAGGAGCAACAAAGAAAGCTGATATTGTCAATTATTATAAATATGAATCTTCAATCACTAAAAACGCTAATTGGGTAAATAGATCCGTTTCTAAGACTCTAGCGAAGTTGTTCTTATCTAATTCAGAATATTTCTTTGTATTCTTAAAGAAATGTGTTCTAGAAGGATTTACGCGCTGTAAAAAATCCGATTATGAATATGTAAATGAATTTAGATCCAAGCATCAAATGAAAAAATTAGAAGCTTTGGAAATTGATGAAATATGCAATAAATTAAATCTAGATCTAGAACAAACAATTCAAGATATGAATATTGATATTTTCTTTGATGAAAATGGCGAATTAAGAGGTTATTAATTATGAAATATGAAAAATTATATGCATTGATTAACGCTAATAGCGATGAACTTGATTTTACTGAATTCAAAATGATTCATCCAGTTTCTGATTATGGTTCATTACTTTTAAATCTTACATTAGAAAAAGATAGATATAAATTTTATCTTAACGAGGATGAATCTACGAATAATTATGAGCGATTAATTTATACAGGAAAAATTAAAGCTATTAATACAATCATCGATTGTTCAAGCTTATATCAAGATTATTTTGAAAGAAAAGAATTTGATTATGGAAAAATTATTACTTGTGCTTTTCCATTTATTAGATCTCTATTTTTAGAAGCTGATAGAAATCTTAAATTAAATCAAAAATATGATGCTCTTATAAATATAGTAGCATCTAAAGAAATAGATATTCTTACAACAATTATTCATAAAAATTATTGGGAGGTGAAAAAATATGGCTAATGGTATTACTACTAAAGTAGTTAAAAATGTAAAAGTCAATGGAGTTTATCAAGTTAGTAATTCTGATTTGAAAATAATTACTAATCATGGAACTAAACATGATGTAATTGTTTGTTCAGTAAACAAAAAAAGAAAAACTGCTCGAGTAAAAACAATTACTTCTTTAGAGACTCGTAAAAATGGTATCTCTTATTTTATTAATGGTAAATTAAAAGATGTTAAAAATGGAGATATTTTATTAGTTCCTGCAAATCAACTTCATAGTTCTCATTTAAGTGGAATTAATCATAATGCTAAAGTTGTTCCATTAAATAAAATATATTATAAGGAGCCAAAGGACAAAACTAGATTTCCAAAAAGATATGCAGATCTAATTAAAAGAAAATAAAAAAAAGAGAGTTTGATACTCTCTTAATAGGAACAAACAATATGTTCCAGACCTATATTTAGTATATGGTATTTTAATTTTAAAGTAAACAAAAAAATGAAAAAAGGAGAAAAAAGACTATGAAAGACTTAAAAGAATTAACAATTAATAATAATCAACCTGAATTAATATTTGGACAAGAGTTAACTCTTGCAAATGAATTAAATCATGATATTAGAAACTTAGATTATAAAGTTAATAATCTAATTAATGATTTTATTTCTATTGGATTTTATCTTGATAAAATTAAAGAAAATAAATTATTTAATAATTTAGGATATAGTGATATTTATGATTTTGCTTATTCTAAATATAAAATGAGCAAAACTTCATGTAAAAACTTTATTGCAGTATCAAATAAATTTAGAAATAAAAGTTTATGTTATCCTCAATTAGATAATAAGTTTTCTGAGTATAACTTTTCTCAGCTAGTTGAACTTGTTCCAGAAGATGAAAATAATTTAGATAATTTCTCTCCTGAACAATCTGTTAAAGAAATAAGGCTTACTAAATTTTCTAAAAATTTAGAATCTGATCATTCTAAATTAGTTGATTGGTTTTTTAAAGATTTATATTCTTATTTAGAAAGAGAACTAAAAAATTGTAAATTTACCAAATATAAAACTAATTATTCTTGTTATTTTACAATTAAATATAAAAATAAAGAATTAACTATTTCTCTTGATTCTAATTCAAAATTAATTGAATTATATTCTTTTTCATTAAAAAAATCGTTTCGTAAAGAAACTATTTATTCTATTAAGTTAATTCATAATTATGTTTGTAGCTTTATTTCTCAAGTTGATAAAGAACTAGAAGAGCAAGAAAAGAAAACAGTTGAAACAGTTGAAACAATTACTAAAAAAACTACCGAAGTAATCTCTTCTAGTCCGATATCGGACCAGACTGAAGATGATACTTCTTGTATTTATGAAAATGATGAAGAAGATTTAGTTGAAGAATTATCTGTTGAAAATGATGATTTCGGTCCGACGTCGGACCAAGAAATTGAAGTTGAAGTAGTGGAACATGTTCAAAAACTAAAAAACAATGATCAGAGAATCGAATATATTAGAAATCCTGATAATTATAATGTTCTCTATGAACTTAAAGAAGTAAATGCTAGGATTCTTCAAATGAAGGAGATTCCATATATATATGAAATTCAATATTTTGGTAAATTTTATTATACCGATGAGCCTACTTGGAAACATGCGGAATATCATCTTTTAGATCCTCACGCTACAAAAGATTTTGGATATTGTATGTTCAAAAATACTTCACAATCACTTAATGTTATTGTTGAACATTTAAAAGATATTAAGTTTTAAGGAGTTTATTAAAATGATTTTAAAAGATTTCATGGATTTGACAGAAAATAATTCAAATATATTAATTGAATATGGTGAAAATGTTGTTTATGTTGGTAAAATTTATAATTTGCAATTTCAAATAATTAAAAGATTTATGGATTATCCAATTACTATATTAAGCACTCGCATCGTTAAATTAAATAAACGACTTGTCAGCGTTTTATATATTTATCTTTCTCCATCAAGTGTAGGAGATCAATAATTATGCCTGTTTATAAAGATAAAAATAACACTTGGTTCTTCAAGTGTTCTATAAATGGAAAGCAATATTTAAAACGTGGATTTAGTTCCAAGTCAGAAGCAAGTAGAGAAGAAGCAATATTTAAAGTTAATAATAATTCTAAAAAGAAGATTAAAATTTTAAAATTTACTGATGCTGTTGATTTATATTTTAAATATTTAAAAGACAATTTAAAGCCTACAACATATTATTCTCATATGTTAGTATTTAATAAATATATAATTCCTAATTTTAGAAATATTGATGTTAATAAGTTAGTAATGGCTGATTTTGATAGTTTTAGAAATAAAGTTAGTAAAGTTAATATTAATAATAAAAATAAAATTATTAATTATCTAAAAGCTATGTTTGAATATCTTTATAGCTATTATGATATTGATGTTCCTTACATTAAGCGAATTCAAAAATTTAAAAATTATTCTCCAGGAGCAATAAAAAGTGAAGTTAATAAACCTGTTGAATTTTCTTTATTTAAACAATATTATCAAAATGCTAATGAATATTTTAAATTTTATTTATTGACTACTTATTTATTCGGATTAAGAATTAGTGAAGTAAGAGGTTTAGAAGTTTCTAGTTTTGATTTAAATAACAAACTTTTATATATTAATAAAGTGTCAACTTCTAAATGTGGATTAAATAAATCAATAGATTTAGTTCCAAAGTCTGCATCATCTATCAGGAAGTATTATTTATGTGATTCTTATATTAATAAATTACAAGAATTTATAAAAATAAATAAACTTAAAGATAAAGATAGATTGTTCTTTGCATCCAAGAAAAAAGACCCAATCTCTGAAACTACAATTAGAAGGTATTTAAAATATATTGAAGAATATAATAATTTAGAACATATTACTCCACATGGATTAAGACATGGAATAGCTTCTTATTTATATGCTGAAGGAATTCCATTTGAAGACATTGGAAAATATTTAGGCCATAAATTTAATTCTATTACTATGGATGTATATATTGATCTAACTAAAGAGCGACAAAAAAATATAATTTGTAAAATTGAAAAATTAATTGAAGAACTAGACTCTTAAAAGAGCTAGTTTTTATTTTGCAAAGTTTTTTGCAAAGTTTCAATTTTCTGTATCAAAATTGTATCAAAAACAAAAAAAAATACGGAAATTTCCGTATAATTTTTTAATTGGGGCGGTTGATCAGA
>CAMEOO010000055.1 GCA_945929875.1 uncultured Caryophanales bacterium | reverse complement strand
ACTTTACCACCTTTAACATATGGGCAAAGTAAATCGATTACTTTAATGCCGGTTTCAAGCATTTCTGTTGAGGTATTTTGATCTTCAAATTTTGGAGCCTCTTTATGAATAGGCATTTGTTTACAAGAAGCGTAATCTTCTTTTTTAGAATCATCGATAGGTTCCCCTAAAACGTTGAACATGTGGCCTAGTGTCTTTTCTCCTACTGGAACAGTAATTGGTGAACCCGTATTTTTAACTTTCATTCCTCTTACTAGCCCATCGGTAGAACCCATAGATACGCCCCTAACCACGTCGTCTCCAATATGTTGTAATACTTCGATAGTTAGAGATTTACCTTCACCTAAATCAACCTTTAAAGCAGTTAAAAGTTTTGGTAGATGATCCTTACTAAACTTTACGTCGACAATTGGTCCAATCGCTTGAACGATAGTTCCATAACTTAAATCAACCTTTTCCATATTTTCCTCCTACTTATTTATCGATCCACCGATAACTTCGGTGATCTCTTGAGTAATTGCTCCTTGACGAGCTTTATTATATTCAATGTGTAATTTATCAAGTAATTCTTCTGCATTATCCGTGGCACTATCCATCGCATTTCTTCTTGCGGCTTGTTCACAAACTATGGCTTCAGTTAGTCTTCCATAAAGAAGAGTTTGAAGATATTTTGGAACAACTAAACTTAAGACTTCTTTTCGATTAGGTTCAAAGATTACATCGGTATATTTTACATTTTTAGATAAATTTTCTAAAGGTAGTACCTGTATTTGTTTTGGAATAAATGTTAAAGAGTTCTTATAAGTAGTAGTGATTAATTGTACACTCATATATTGACCAGTAGAATACTCTTTAATGATTTCATTTTTTAAATTTGCTACTTTAGAATAATCAAACTTATCTAAAAAAGAAACGTATTTATCTTCTAAAGATAAATCTTCGTGCGAAAGTTTCACTAACCCTTTTGTGCCTAAAACCCACACTTTATCTTCTTTACTTATTTTTCCATTTAAAAACTTGAATAAATTATAATTGTATCCTCCACATAAGCCCAAAGAAGAAGTAACTACAATATATAAATTAGATTTTGCATTTTTAAATTTCTTTAATTCTAGAATAGGATCATCTAACTCTACGCTTGCGCACGTTGAAATAATCTCTTCCATCGTATTTAGGTAAGAGATGATATTATCCATGCTACTTCTCCACTTTCTTAATTTTGCACTGGCGACAAGTTCCATCGCCTTAGTGATCTTTTTTGTGGAAGTAACCGAACTAATTCTTCTTTTAGTGTTAGTTAATCCTTGAGATGACATAAATTCTCCTAATCTTTAAGGGATTCTTTAATTGACGAAATCGCTTCTTTTAAAGAAGAGATAAGTTCATCGCTTAAAGCTTTCTTTTCTTGTATTTCATTAATGATAGATGAATAATCTTTATTTAGTATAATCCATAGTTTATCTAAGAATGGACGAACTTGATCTTTACTTAAATCATCTAAATAACGATGTTGAACGGTAAAGATTTCAATAGTTTGTTGAACGAAAGTCATTGGAGAATATTGGTTTTGCTTCAATACTTCCATTAGGATATCACCATGAGCCAAAGTCTTCTTAGTGGAATCATCTAAGTCAGAACCAAATTGTGAGAAAGCTTGTAGTTCATGATAATTAGCTAGTTCAATTTTTAATGCTTTCGCGGTTTGTTTAATACATTTATATTGGGCGGAACTTCCTACTCTTGAAACAGATAAACCTGAATCGATCGCAGGTCTTTGCCCAGCATTAAATAGTTCAGTTTGAAGGAAGATTTGTCCATCGGTAATAGAGATTACATTAGTTGGAATATAGGCAGAAATATCTCCCGCTTGAGTTTCAATAATAGGCAAAGCAGTAATTGAACCTCCTCCGTAATCTTTAGAAAGTCTACACGCTCTTTCAAGAAGTCTTGAATGCAAGTAGAAAACATCGCCTGGATAAGCTTCTCTTCCTGGAGATCTCTTTAATAATAAGGATAAGGTACGATAAGCTACTGCATGCTTTGACAAATCATCATAAACGATTAAGACATCCTTACCTTTTTCCATCCACTCTTCTGCTATAGTAACTCCAGCATAAGGAGCGATGTATTGTAAAGGAGCGAGTTCACTCGCTGTTGCAGAAACTACCACTGTGTAACTCATTGCACCGTGTTCCTTTAATTTTTCAACGATTTGAACCACTGTAGAATTCTTTTGGCCGATTGCTACGTATACGCAAAGGACATCTTTACCTTTTTGATTGATAATTGTGTCAATAGCTATCGCGGTTTTTCCAGTTTGACGATCGCCAATGATCAATTCACGTTGTCCTCTACCGATTGGAATCATCGCATCGATTGCTTTAATTCCTGTTTCAAGAGGAACGTCGACAGATTTTCTAGTCATAACTCCAGGAGCAATTCTTTCAATTGGACGAGTTTTCTCGTATTTGATTTCTCCAAGTCCATCGATAGGTTGACCCAAAGCGTTTACGACTCTTCCAAGTAGATTATCTCCCACTGGAACTTCAACGACTCTATGAGTCCTTTTTACGATATCTCCTTCTTCGATTAAAGAATCATTTCCAAAAAGGATGGCGCCAACGCTATCTTCATTTAAGTTCATCGCCATTCCATAGACTCCATGAGGGAATTCTAAAAGTTCGGATAACATTACCTTATCAAGTCCATAAACGGTAGCGATACCATCACCAACAGTTACGACTGTTCCAACGTCATTAGACTCTATTTTATGGGAATAGTTTTTAATTTGCTCTTTGATTAAGCTTGCTATTTCATTTGATTTAATGGTCATGTTAATTACCTCCTGAAATTAATGATTCTTTTAGTTTTTCTAATTTGTTTTTAATTGATCCATCAAAGATTTTATCTTCGATAGTAACCTTAACTCCTCCAAGGAGCTTTTCATCGATAGAATTAGTTAATTCAACTTGGCAATTTAGTCTTGCCGATAAACTTTCTTGGATTCTTTCAATCTGCTTATTTGATAACTTATTTACTGAATAGACTATTCCATCTTTAATATTTAAATTCTCATTGCAAGTTTTAATAAATTCATTAAGAATCTTAATTAAGCAATTACCTCTTTTGTTTAAAAAGATAATTTTTAGAAAGTTCCTAATGTATTCTTCTTCACTTTTAAATACTTTATCGATTATTTCATCTTTATCTTTATTAGAAATAAAGCACGACGAAAGTAGATGCAAAAAATCTTCATTTTCTTCAAAGACATTTTTTATCATCTTGATTTTTTTTCGATATAAATCAACTTTGTTTTCTTCTAAAGCGAGAGAAAATAAACCATTTGCGTAACGAGAATATAAAGAATCCATAAGCTATCTCTTTTCTATTAAGTCATCGACAAATTCATCGACTAATTTCTTATCGTCTTCTTCATTTACTTCTCGACCTAAAATACTTTTTGTGGCTTGATAAGCTAGTGAAACAACTTCATCGTGAACTTGCTTAATGGCTTTTTCTTGTTCCTTCTTAATATCTTCTTGAGCTTGTAAACGTTTTTCTTGAATTTGAGCTTTAGTTTCTTCAAACATTTTATCGCGTTGAACTTCCGCTTCTTTTTGAGCATCTTGAATAATCTTGATTGCTTCTTTCTTTGAAGAATTTAATGAAGCAATTGATTCTTCAACATTTTTAGTTGCTTCTAAGTTCTTATCTTCGGCTTCCTTTAAGTTATTTGCGATATATTCTCTTCTTTTATTTAAGAAGTTTTTAACTGGTTTATATGCAAATTTAACTACGATGACAGCCATGATAATAAATGCGATAAGTTGCACTAAAAAAGCCCAAATATTTGGAAAAACCTTATTTACAAAGTCTTCTCCACTTGGTAGACCTAATCCATCGCTTAGAATTAATTTAATAAATTCCATACTTTTCTTCCTTTTATCCTACGAATAAACACAAAATAGCGATCAATAGACCATAGATACCAGTAGTTTCGGTCAATGCACAACCTAAAATCATACTAGTACGTAGTTTTGAATACATTTCAGGGTTTCTAGCCATACCATCAATTGCTTTTGCACAAATTAAACCTTCACCGATACCTGAACCAAAACCAGTCATAACTGCAATTGCTGCACCGATATATTTTAATCCTTCCATCTTCTTCACCTCCTATACGTTTTTACTTAATACTTTATTTGCGCTTTCTTCAAGTTCTTCCTCATCAGGATCTTCTTGAGAAACAAATATCATCGTTAACATTACAAAGATTAATGTTTGAATTAATCCAGAGAATACATCAAAATATGCATGTAATATTGGAGTTACTAGAGGTGGCAAGATAATGCTTGAAGCTCCTCCTGCAATAATTCCTCCAAAAATAGTTTGAGAAGCTAGCCCTAAGAAATAATAAACGATTGTCATTAATGTATATCCAGCAAGAGCATTACCAAATAGACGAAGGGCAAGGGACAAAAGAGGAGCCCACATCGAAAGTAAATTAACTGGTAGAAGCACTGGTATTGGATCGGTATACCTTTTAAAATATCCCCATTTATTCTTTCTCGCAGCCGTAAAGTGAATTAAGAAAAATGTACATAAGGCGATTGAGAAAGTATTACCTAAATATGTTAAAGGCCCTGGGAAACCAATTAAAGACACTAAAAAGCATAAAATTATATAAGAAGCTAAAGCTAAAGCATAGCCAGAAAAATCTTTCCATTTTTTCCCCATCAAATCGATCGTAAAGTTTTCAATCTTCTCCACGATAGTTTCAACAACCATCACAAAACCTTTGTCAGGTTTAGTAGGATCTAGTTTTCTAAATTTAAAATAGACGACAAAAGAAAGGATGATAATTATTCCCATTACAATTAGAGACATAATTACTTCTCCTGGAAACATATCCCAACCAAAATGTAGCATATTGTCAATAGTTTCTTGCGTCATAAATTAATCTTTCTACTTTGATATAAGGAAACAGATTGAAGTAGATAAATACGCTAAAGCGGAAATTACCACCATAAAATAGCGGTTGTTATTTACTTCACTACCCATAGTAAGATAGACAAGTACTGTAGAAAGTAGTAATCCTACTACCATAAAAGAATATCTAAGAAAAGTATATAAAGCAAAACTAGATTTAACTCCAGATTCTTTATCCATATCTTTCTCTGACTTTAAAAATAAAAGTAAATTGAAATAGCCAAATAAAGAACAAATAGCCATATTGACAATTAGAACCCATTCGTTAAAAAATAATCCAAAGCAAGATAATAAGATTAAAACTAAACTGATTATTAAGTAATAAAGAGATAGTTTTTTTCTTCTAGATAAGTCTTTAAACATACTTTTACCTCACTGGTAATTATTATACATATTTTTTTAAAAAAAATAAACATTAAAATCTCTTTGTATATTTATTTTATTTTAAAGAATACAACTATATTATTATAATAAGTATTTCCACAATTTTTATTTTATTGTAAAAGAATGAAAGAAAAATAAAATATTTGCTATAATGTTAACGAGGTTAATATGGAATTTCAAGAACACTTAAAAAAATATTTAAAAGATGAAGAGATAGATAAATTAATGAATTCTCTTATTGAAAAAGAAAAAAAGTCAATTATCGTCAATACTAATAAAATCGACGATTCATTTTTACTTAATTATTTTCCCCATTTAAAAAAGCACCCTCTTGTTCCTCATTGCTATCTTTACGATGAAGACGAGTACCAATTAGGTAAACACCTATTTTTTGAACAAGGACTATACTATATTTTCGAGCCTTGCTCAAGTTTAGTGAATTATCTTTTAGATCCTAAAGAAGATGACATCGTACTCGATTTATGCGCTGCCCCTGGAGGTAAAACTACTCACTTATCATTATTAAAAAAGAATCAAGGGATTATAGTAAGTAATGAAATATCAAAAGAAAGAGCTCTAGTTCTTTCCTCTAACGTGGAAAGAATGGGACTAAGAAATGTTGTAGTAACTAATAATAACATCGATGATTTTAAATACTTTGAATCATCATTTGATAAAATCATTTTAGATGCTCCATGTTCTGGGTCTGGGATGTTTAGGAAAAGTGAAAAGATGAAAGAAGATTGGTCTTATTCTAAAGTAATCTCTTTATCTTCTCTTCAAAAAGAATTAATTATTAAAGCTTATTCACTTTTAAAACCAGGAGGAGCCTTAGTTTATTCAACTTGTTCTTTTTCTTATGAAGAAGATGAAGAAGTCATTAAATATTTATTAGAAAATACTAACGCAAGGTTATCTAGTTATCAAGATAGTCCTTATTTCTTTCACTCTCAAGAAAATATTGGAATTCATCTATTACCATTTATTTTTCCTGGAGAAGGTCATTATATTTGTAAAATTGAAAAGCCTATAAATGAAAACAGTTTAATAATAAATAATAAAAAAATTATTAATAATCCAAAATATGAAAAAGTAAAAAGCTTATGTGAAGTTGATGGATATATCTATTCATTTGATAATATATATTACCTTATTCCACATTATTTTGATTTTAAAAATCTAAGAGTTCTTCGAGGAGGTTTAAAACTTGGAACTTTAGAAAAGTATGGATTTGAATTTGACCACGCCTTATCTCACTACTTAACTAATTTTTCTAAGGAAATTGAATTATCAAAAGAACAAGCATTGTCTTATATCGAAGGAAATAGTTTGAATATCAATATAAGAGAAGGAATTACCTTAGTTAAATATTTAGATCAACCTATTGGATTTGCAAAATCGATCAAAGGAAGGATTAACAATAAATACCCTAAGGGATTAA
>CAMEOO010000054.1 GCA_945929875.1 uncultured Caryophanales bacterium | reverse complement strand
TTGAAGTAACTTTGAAGTAGAATACTCAAACAATAAAATAATAAACTTTTGTTATTGTAAAAATAATAAAAGAACTTTTATTTCACATAATAAAATCAAGGAGATAAAGATTATGGAATTAAAAGGCTCAAAAACTGAAAAGAATTTACAAATGGCTTTTGCAGGTGAATCTCAAGCAAGGAATAAATATACTTATTTTGCTTCGGTAGCAAAAAAAGAAGGATATGAGCAAATTGCTTATATTTTTGAAGAAACCGCGAATAATGAAAAAGAACATGCAAAGTTATGGTTTAAATATTTAGGTGGAATCGCTAATACAGAAGCTAATTTACTTCAAGCAGCTGAAGGAGAAAACTATGAATGGACAGATATGTACGCTAATTTTGCTCGAGTTGCTCACGAAGAAGGATTCTACGAATTAGCGGCCAAATTTAAATTAGTCGCAGAAATAGAAAAAACTCATGAAGAAAGATTTAGAAAACTACTTCAAAATGTTGAAATGAATAAAGTCTTTGAAAAAAGTGAAATCACCATTTGGGAATGTAGAAATTGTGGACATTTAGTGATGGGTAAAAAAGCTCCGGAAATCTGTCCTACTTGCGGCCATTCTCAAAGTTATTTTGAAATAAGAAAAGAGAATTATTAATCAATAGAGAGTAATTTAATTAGTTTTGACAAACAGTCTTTTAAAAGAGAATCGTCAAAATCAAAATTTGAACAATGAAGATAAGGAGTATCTCCAATACCATAAAGAAGAAACAAAGAAGGATACTTTTGACTATATAAAGAAAAATCTTCTCCCTGATAATAAGTATGATAACTTATTGCTAAAGGGATTTTTTCTTTGGCTTTATATATTAAATTCCTATCATTATTAATCATTGGTAGATAAGAAGAGAAATCATAAGTAATATCAATTTTAATTTTTCTTTTTATCTTAATAATCTTTTTAATGATTTTATCACAAATTTTCTTATCGTCATTTTTTGACCTGATGGTTCCTTTTATATTTGAAATAGGAGAAACGATATTTCGTGATACTCCTGAACTTAAGTATCCTATATGAATTAATGATGATTTAGACTTTATTCTATTTATGTAATTGATTAGATTTATTGCAATTTTTAAACTATCTTTTCCTTCTTTCTTATTCGCAGCGTGAATTGGTTTTGTTTTAATGGATATATCGATTTCTCTTGAAGAAGCAAAGATGGTTTTAGAAGTTAAAAACTTTCCTTTTTCTAATTTAGGGAATAAGTGAATTCCAATAATTTTATCGACTTTAAGTTCGTTTAGAATATTTGAATCTAGTATTAATTTGCTACCACCATAAATTTCTTCACTTGGTTGGAAGATAATGGCGAAATTGTGAGGATACTCTTGATAATGATCATTTAGATAGTCACATATACCAAGGGCTAAAGCCATGTGAGCATCGTGAGCGCATGCATGCATACAATCATTTTTAGATTTGTATTCTACTTCATTTTCTTCTTTGATAGATAATCCATCCATATCGCTTCGATAGGCTAGAGTCTTTTCTTTATTATTATTAAAAAAAGCGACAACTCCAGTATTAATTAAATATAGTTTACAATTAATTTTACTAAGTATATCTACAATGTATCTTTGAGTATTATATTCTTTAAATCCCAATTCTGGAATTTGATGAAGATCCCTTCTAATTTTAATTAGGTCTATCATCTTAAGTCCTTTTGAATTTTATTGATGTCGTTTTCTTTTACTAATCTTTTTATTCTTGCCGGTACTCCATAAGCTACTACATTATCAGGAATATCTTTAGTTACGCAAGAAGAAGCCCCAATTATGACGTTTGATCCAATTGTTATTCCTTCTAGAATTACGCTGTTAGCCCCAATAAATGTGTTATCTTTTACCACTACTGGTTTAGAAGAATATGGTTCCATAGTTCCAGAGATAACAGCTCCTGCTCCTATATGACAGTTCTTTCCAACTTTAGCGTTACTTCCAATTACTGCATTCATATCAACCATGGTATTTTCACCAATACTCGCTCCAACATTTACTACTGCCCCCATCAAGATGATGCAGTTTTTTTCTAACTTAACTTTATCTCTAACTATTGCTCCATATTCTACTCGACAAGATAAAGAAGAGTAGTCGATAAGGGGAAATAAAGAATTTTTAGATAAGTTAATAAACTTATACCTAGTTATATTGTAATAATGAATCTGTTCAAGGATTTCATTATAGTCTCCAAAGATAATTTGTAGATTATCGTTTTTAAATATTTCTCCACTATTTATTTCTATTGGTAAAATTGAATCGACGAAGCAAATAGAAGAACTATATTTCATTAATTATATCCTCCATTGTATAGAAGCCTGGTTTTTTATTTTCGATAAATAGAATAGCTTTGAGTATGCCTTTAGCAAATACATCTCTAGAGGTCGCGTTGTGACTAATAATGATTTCTTCTTCGTTACTAAAAAAATAAAGCGTGTGCTTTCCAATTATATCCTTAGATCTAATAGATAGAGTGGTGACTTTGTTATTAAGACTTTCACTTATTTTCAAACTTGTTCCTGAAGGAGAATCTTTTTTATCTTTATGATGAAAGTCTAATAAATAAGTATCGTATAAATTAAATTGTTTAGAATATTCTTTTAATATTTTATTGATTAAACTAATCCCAAAAGAAAAGTTTTCGCTTTTAAGTAAGGGAATTCTTTTTGTTAGTTTTTTCATCTGCATTATTTCATTTTCTTTATGTCCAGTTGAACATATAATTGATGCTATGTCTTTCTTTTTTAAATAATCATAAATAAATGGAAAAGCTAAGTTTGATGAACAGTCAATTAATAGATCACCAGAGTATTTATTTAGTGAAGAAATGTTATTTTCATCAAAGATTAATAGATTATAATTACCAAGATATTTTTGTAGCGATTTTGATAGTTTTCCATTACCAATTAATAAGATATTTTTAATCATAGATGTCTATCTCCTTGACGAATTCACTTTCTCCTTCTAAAAAGATTTGATTAGAAGATATTTCTACTTTTAAGGTTCCAAGAGGTTGGATTACATTTATCGTTTTAGATAAATTGTATAGTAAATAACTAATATAGGCGGCACTAGTTGAACCGGTCCCACAAGATAAAGTGAAACCTACTCCTCTTTCATAAGTTCTTGTTTTAATTAGATTATGGGTGATAATTTGACAAAAGGTGATATTACATTTTGTCTTAAAAAGTGGATGATGGAAGATCTTTTCTGCATCATTAATCACCTTTTCATCATCGATGTTGTCAACCATAATAATCACGTGATAGTTATCAAGAAATAAGCTATTAAAAAAGTAATCGTGACTGTCTATTGTGATTTTCTTAATCTCATTTAACTCTTTAATTAGTCTAGGATTACCTAAATTTACTTTTGAAATGAAGGGATTAATTGATTTAACTTCTACTTTTTTGATTCCAATGTCTGTATTAATTAAGTAGCAATCTTTTTTATTCTCTTTATATAAATGTTGAACTAAACATCTTATTCCATTTCCACACATTAAGGCTTTTGAACCATCTTTGTTATAGATTGTCATTTTAAAATTATCGTCATAAGTAATTAGACCATCTAATTTATATTTATTGCATAATTGAATAGCTAACTCTTTATAGGAGAAACTAGTATTGCATTTAATAATAGCAAAGCTATTACCTAATCCTTGATAAATGTAACCTTTCATAAAATCACCTAATTAATCTTATTAGTAAAAAGTAAAGATTATGAAATGAAAATTATTTACTAATAAGTAAATCGTGAATGAATAATTAATTTGAATAACGACTCACTAAATGATAATATAAAAAAAGAGGAATTAATTATGCCAAAACAATCTATTTCAATCTTTGAATTCGCTAATCACTTTGGGCTAATTTGGCTAAATGGTGACAAAGAAGCGATGAAGAGAAAAATTTTTGAAAAAAATATTAATAGGCCTGGTTTAGAGCTAGCTGGATATTTTGATTATGCAATTTCTAAAAGATTGATTTTCATCGGAAATAAGGAACATTCATATATCAATAAGATGAAGGAAGAAGATATAAAAAAAGCGATGGATTTTTTGATGACGGATCAATGCCCTGGAATTGTATTTTGTAGAGGAAATGAATGTCATCCTTTGATTTTACAAATGGCAAAAGAGAAAAACTTCCCTTTATTTATGACTAATAGAAATACTAGTGAATTGATGTTTGATTCGGCTACTTATCTTGACGAAGCCTTAGCCCCTCAAACTTCTATTCATGGCACTTTAGTCGAAGTCTTTTCTACCGGAGTAGTACTACTTGGAGAATCGGGAATTGGTAAATCAGAAACTGCTTTGGAATTAATTAAAAAAGGTCATCGATTAGTTAGCGATGATCGAATTGATATTAGCTTAGTTCGAGGTCAATTAATTGGTAATACCCCAGACATATTACTTAATATGATGGAAGTTAGAGGAATAGGTATCATCGATATTTCTAAGATGTTTGGTATTAATACAATAATCAATACTCATCCTATAGATATGTGTATTAAATTAGTTCCATTACGTCCAGATTTAGATATGGAAAGATTAGGGTATAAGTCTGATTATTATGAAATATTAGATCAAAAAGTTCCTCTGATCACTATCCCTGTCTCTGGAGCTAGATCGGTAGGAGACATGATTGAAGTAGCTGTTACTAACTTTAAACTCAAGAAAAATGGATACGATTCTACTTATGAATTCGAAGAAAGATTAAATGAACTATTAAGAAAGGAAAAATAGATATGATTAACATTTTAGCGTTACCAACATCATTTGGAATTGGAAATTTTCAAATCACATTTTATTCAATATTTATTTTAACAGGAGCTTTACTTGCTTTATTTATCGGAATGTATAGAGTAAAGAAACTAGGATATGATCCTCATCGACTTGAGAATCTCTTTTTAGTGGCTTTTCCTAGCGGTCTTATCGGCGCCCGTATTTGGTATATCATCTGCCAATGGCACGAATTTGCTCCTGCTTTTAAAGAGGGTTTCTTTAAAGGAATTGGCGGACTTCTTGGAATAACTAGTTCAGGAATTCAAATTTCCGGATTAGCTATTGAAGGTGGGGTATTCTTAGGAATAGTAGTGGGGATTTTATTTGTAATGAGATATCGTAAAGAGATGAAACCACTTGATATCGCCGATGCGGTAATCCCTGGAATTTTGCTTGCTCAAGCAATTGGTAGATGGGGAAACTTCTTTAATCAGGAAGTATATGGAAAGATCGTTAGTCCAGATTCTTGGTCTTGGCTTGGGAATTGGTTTATCGAGCAAATGACCATTAATGGAGGATTTAGAGAACCTTTATTCTTAATTGAATCATTAATTAATATCGGTGGATTCTTAATTTTAGCTTTTGGCCTTGGAAATAAATTTGTAAAGAAATATTTAACTCCAGGAACAATCACCTTTGGCTATTTTATTTGGTATGGAACAGTTAGAGCTATTCTAGAACCATTAAGAGATCCTGCCTTCATCATGACCGATTATGTTTCAGTAGCTACCTCGATCGTATTTGTCATCTTTGGAGTAGTAGGAATTTCTTTATTGTATGCATACCGCTATTATTTTAAGAAAAGATTCAAACTACACTTATTTGATAAGAGGGTTTCAAAAGACGTGTATGTCGATTTTGCCACAGATAAGTATATCGATAAAGATAATAATGTAATTACTGATGAAGAAATATTAAAAAACATAAAAACTGAAGTAATCGTTAAACCAAAACCAGATAAAAAAATTAAAGTAAAGAAAGAAGTAGAAGAAAAAGATGGAGAATAAGAAAGTAATTGTAGTTGGGGCAGGACCAAGTGGAATCACTGCATGTATCTATCTTAAACGGGCAGGGTTTGATCCATATTTAATTGAAAGTTCAATGCCTGGAGGGAAAATTTCTTCCACTTATAAAGTGGATAATTATCCAGGCTTTGATTCAATTTCAGGTGCAGATTTAGCTTTCAAAATGATGGATCAACTTCAAAAAAATGGAATTGAAATTCACTTTGAAACTGTTTTAGAAGTAAAAAAAGATAATGATTTGATTTTTGTAAAAACTGACGTAGAAGAATATTTGTCTCAAGCTCTAATTATTGCAACAGGTACAAAAGAAAAAAGCCTAGGTATTCTAGGAGAAGAAGAATTTCTTCATAAAGGAATCTCTTTCTGTGCGGTTTGCGATGGGGGATTTTTCAAAAATAAACCAATGGCGATAATTGGAGGAGGAAATTCAGCATTAGAGGAAGCTTTATATTTAGAAAATATTGCTAAACCTTTGTATCTAATTCATCGAAGAAAAGAATTTAGAGGAGATCAAATTTTAATTGATGAACTAGAAAAAAACGAAAATGTCAAAATCTTAACTCCTTATATTCCTATTAGATTTTTGGGAGAAGATAAACTTACTTCCATAGTTCTTGAAAATGTAGAAACAAAAGAACAACTTACTATCGATATTAGCGGAGCATTTGAATATGTAGGAGCAAGTCCAAATACTTCCTTTATTGAAGATAAAGAGATTCTTGATGAAAAAGGATACATCAAAGTCAATTCAAAAATGGAAACTGCAGTTAAAGGAATTTATGCTGCTGGAGATGTTACTGTCAAAGAGTTGAGGCAAATTGTCACTGCGAGTAATGATGGGGCGATTGCCGCTATAAATGTAAGTAGCTATTTAAAAAAATAACTTGTTAAAAAACTTCACTTATAGTAGTATATTGATACTGCAAGTGAGGTTTTTTTATGAAGCATGGATCATTTAGCCAAACTGTAAAAGAAGAGATTACTTCTTTTGAATATACTAATGAACAATATTTAGCTTTATTATCTGGATTTATAAAAACTAATGGGGTTGTTAGTATTTCTTCAAAAAAGATGGTTCTTTCTTTACAAACTGAAAACTCTAAGATTGCAAAATTAATATATAAAGCGATTTTATGCGTTTTTCATGTTTCCCCTCAGTTTTCTTATTCTAAAAAAATGAAACTTGACAAATGCGTTATATACCACATTAACATTTACGATAAAGTGGAAGAAATATTAAAAGAACTTCAAATCGCTGATGGTTTTTTTCCTTTAACTCCTAAAGAAATTCTAGATAATGACAATGCGAGATTTTTTATTTCAGGTGTCTTTCTAGCTAGTGGAAGCGTCAATCCTCCTACTAGTAGTTCCTACCATCTACAAATGGTGGTAGCAAAAGAAGAAGATGCAAAATTTATAATCAAATTATTAAATAAATATAAATATGATAAAAGCATGGATTTTAAATATATTTCTAGAAGAAATAAATATGTTGTTTATTTAAAAAAAGCAGATCAAATTTCCACCTTTTTAGCGCTAGTAAACGCTCCAATAACTATGCTTGATTTTGTTAACTCTCGCGCGGAAAAAGATTTCATAAACAATGAAAATCGCATTCAAATTTGCTTTAACGCAAACTTTCAAAAATC
>CAMEOO010000053.1 GCA_945929875.1 uncultured Caryophanales bacterium | reverse complement strand
TACTTATCTGTTTTCCTATTAAGAATACTTCAAATAAAGAAATTTAAAGATAAAACCCATACAAATCAAATCATTAATTTTATTAGATCTTTCATAGTCTTAAAAGAAAAAGATAGAATCATTAATATCTCTTCTAAAGATAATATTCTACCTCTTTCTAATGTTCTAAATTTGAATATCGATAACTATGTTTTTAAGCCTAATGATGTCGAAAAACTCCTCAATCTAAAGATTTAACACTATATTTTTATTTGTTTTGTCGAAAGTCAGGTTATATTTTTGTCAATAACTATTGGAAAGAGCCACAAAATTATTGACAATTACAAGTCATTCTAATAATTATTTAATAAGAAATCTTTCAAAGGAATAACATATATCTTTTTATTATTTATTTCTATTATTCTCTTTTCATCATAAGTAACTATAATAAGTTTTAATTCCTCTTCTTTATCATTTGCATATTTGATTAAATTTGATACTTCTCTATCAAATGTTTCAGAATCTCTTAATGAGTATGCAACTTGGATTATTGTTTTAATGGTTGGCAAATAAAAATCAATATCAACTTTATTACCTTTTAAATAATACATCTCGTAATTATATCTATATAAATTTATCGCGACTATGTTCTCTAATAAAGATGTTCTTTTACCATCAATAAATAAATTCAAAACTCCGTTGTCTCTAAAATAATATTTGGGACTACTATTCTTATCAACAAATGAAGCAAAATAATTTTCAAGTGTAAATAACAAGAATGAATCTTTTATATATCCACAATAATCAATTATTACATCTTTTGATATTTTATAGCCAATACCAGTTATTGTATTTTGTAATCTTGTATATGATATGTCTTGCATAACTGATTCTGATATTTTTTTAATCAATAGTTTCATTCCGTTTTCACTTCTCACTTTATTGTGAGTAATAATGTCATTATACAAAACCTTTTGATATACACTAGATACATATTCTCTTTTATTTTTAAAGTCTATAGATGCAGGAAATCCTCCATAAATAAAGTATTGTTCTAATAAAGTGTTAATTTTAGCTATTTCTTTAGTGGAATAAGCATCATAATTAAGGTTATTTGCACGTAAATATTCCTTAAAAGAATATGGTAATATTTCTTTCACGATATATCTTCCACCAAGTTTTGCTGCAACCTCATTAGATAACATTTTTGCATTACTACCAGTAATATCAACCTTATACCCTTGATTAGCTACTCTAATTGCAAACTTTTCCCAATCATCTATATTTTGAATTTCATCAAAATAAAAGTAATGCTTTTTAGAAGACATTTCTTCTGCCACAAGTAAAATTTCATCAAAATCATTTAATTTGAAATCAATTAATCTTTCATCATCAAAATTAATATATATAATTTGATTCCATTGAACTCCAGATTTAATTAAATCTTGCACTCTTTTATATAATAATGTAGTTTTGCCAACACGTCTTAAACCAACTAATACATAATTAGCATTCGCCTCTAATTCTACATCCCTATCTACTATAATTGTATCTTGTATTACTTGATGTTGATCATATATTATCTTTTTAAGAATTTCTTTATCCATGTCTTCACCACCCTGTCGACTATATTATACAGTATTATATGTATTTTGTCGAGTATAATCTACATTTTTAAAACAATTATACCCTTTCTCTCAAGTGACAAAGTAAATTCAGTTATTAAGAAAGAAAATGAATTTAGTCTGTCAATTGAGGTTAAATGTGAATATCAATAATTATGTTTTTAAACCTAAAGATGTCGAAAAACTCCTCAATCTTAAGATTTAACACTAGATTTTTATTTGTTTTGTTAAAAGTCAGGTATCATAAAAAATATGATATTTTAAATACCATATTTAAGATTTATAAAAAAAGGAAAATAGCAATTGCTTAGACATGTTTTTTCCATAAATCTAATTTATATTCTATTTTCTTTTTATCATTTTATTGAACTATGTACAACAAGTAGAAAAAGATCAACTTTTTTACTCAAAATGACTTTCGATTTCAATATTTAGAATGTCATCAAAGTTAATGATTGTTTTTATCACCTTAATCTTTTTTAAAGTAAAATCAATAGAAGAAACCATTCCTTGAAGCGATAAATACTCATTATTTGAAAAATATTTAACTCTAACAATATCTCTTTTTTTTATTTGCTTTAAAGTATAAGAAATTTCTTGGATTTCTTCTTCAGTAAGTTCTTTTTTATCACAAAGAACTTTTTCTTTTTCTCTAAGAGCCTCTTTTAATCCTTTCAAAGCATCAAAAGGAATAAATAATTTTGCTCTATCTGCTTTTTTTCTAATCGCCATTATGACCTCCAACTAGTTTATTCCTCTTTAATGTAGTTGCCCCTTCTTCAAGGTTCATCCCTCGTAAAATCGAACTCTTACCATATTTATTTTTGATTTCGACAAGTGTTTTTTGTAGCTTAACATCCTTACTTGCTTCTTCTACATCAGTAAATAAATCATACTGTTCATAAATTTCATCTTTGACGTCGTTAAAGCCAATCGTAATTCTTCGAATTTTTAAGGTTTTTGAGGTTGTTTTATCATATAGCTTTAAAAAATAAGGTAGTAAAATCTTATAAGAATTAGTCGTATTTGTAATGCTCATACTACCTCCAGAAGCCTTATTAGTTTCTTTAGAATATCCAATTGATAAAGAGATATTTGAGCATACTAGATGTTTACTAGTAAGGTCTAGGCAACTTAATTCAACCATTTCTTTAACAACTAATCGGGCTTTAGAAAAAGAATAATCTTCAAAAAGAACTTGCCCAGAAGAAATCGAATTAGATTGCGATTTATAAGATTTAATCTCTTTGATTGTGCAAGGTTCTCTTCCCCAAGCATGATCGATTAAATATTCAGCATTTATTCCAAATAATTTATACAATACCTCCTCATCCTTTTTAGCGATATCTTCCATATAATACATCCCATTATCCTCTAATTTTTTGGCTATACCTCTTCCAATTTGCCAAAAATCAGTTAATGGACGATGCTTCCAAAGCTTCTCTTGATAAGTTTTTTCATCTAGTATTCCAATGTGATCTTCACAATGTTTTGCCTCAATATCTAAAGCAATTTTTGCTAGATATAAATTAGTTCCAATACCACAGGTTGCACATATTCCAGTTTGCTTATAAACTTCATCGATGATTTTTTTAGCTAACTCTACTTTACTTAATCCATACATTTTTAAGTAATGAGTAACATCTAAAAAGGCTTCATCGATCGAATAGACGTGAATATCTTCCTTAGCGATATATTTTAAATAGATCCCATATATATTCGCAGAATACTTAATATATAAATTCATTCTTGGCATCGCCGTTATATATTTTATCTCTTTAGGTATTTCAAAGACTCGGCACCTATTTCTTACCCCTAAACTTTTTAGATGTGGAGAAATGGCTAAACATATGGCCCCTTGGCCTCGAGAGGGATCCGCGACAACTAAATCGGTGGCAAAAGGATCTAGTCCTCTTTCCACACATTCAACTGAAGCGTAAAAGGTTTTTAAATCGATGCAAAAATAAGTTCTTTCCATAATGTCTCCATTACTATTATTTTAGCAAATAACTCTAATTATTACTTTATGTAAATTATGAAAATATCTTAATTATTTTACAGAAAAATCTTTATATTGTTTCAAAAATTTTCTTAAAAAAAAGAAGATTACTCATCTTCTTTAACTCTAACTATATCTACTAAATGTGCGGAAGCCCCTAGTAAATCTTTCCTTTCACAGGTTTTTAAATGGTAAGATATAAACTCTTCAAATTCTTCATTAGATAAACTATTTAACGTAGTTCTAATATAGTCGCTTGGTCCATCGCTAGCTACGATTTTAATTCTTTCTAGGTTTACTATTTTGTTAAATTCATCGATATCTTCGCTTCTTACCATCGAATAAAGATCATCATCTAGATTTAACATGTGATAATCTTCATCGATTTGATGATTCTTCTTAGCGTCTAGTATATGTTTTTTAATAAATCCATAAGTAATTATCGCATAATCATTCATATAATAACTAACTAAGATTACTCCACCTTTTTTAGTGACTCTTTTAGCTTCTTGTAAGGCTTTAATCTTCTCTTCTTTTTTTAGTAGATGATACATCGGTCCAAAAAGTAAGGTTACATCAAAAGATTGATCACTAAACATCTTTAAATCTAAAGCGTTACCTTGATGAATTTCCACATTGCTATTTTTCTTTTTAAAAATTTCAATGTTGTGACTAACTAGTTCTACTGCGGTTACTTTATAACCTTCATTATCTAAATACACGCTGTAAGCGCCTGTACCTGCGCCTATATCTAAAATAGTTTTAGATTTATCGTTATTTAAAACTTCGTGAATATATTTTAAGGAGGTGATAAATTCTACTTGCCCATGCCTTCTTTTTAATCTTTGATCTTCATCAAAATGAGAATAGTAATCCTCTAGTAAACTAATTTTTGTGTTGGTTCTTTGAAAATTCATTAGTTGATCACTCCTTTATTTTCAAATTCGCCCACATTATTAATAAGTTCTAAGAATTCATCTAATTCTTCTGAATAATCACCTTTAATAATTTCCACTTGATCATTAATTGCTTCCATAACAATTTCAAACTCTACAAAATTATGAACGAGCACTTTTTTACTAAATCCGTTATTTTTAGCAAATTCTTTTAATTCATCAACAATCTGTGGGAGAGCTTTTTTATCTTCTTGATAAGATGCTAAAGTATGGAAGATAATCTTATTATTAATAATATCTCTCACCAAAAAAATATAACTCCACATTTTTTCATTATCGATATTAACTGGATGGTGTAAAGCATCTAATCTCACTTCATAAAAGGCATTCTCAATGAATTTACATTCATTATTTGATGGTTTCAAACAGAGCCCATAATCATTAATTAAGTCTCTTCTATCATTTTTCCAAGTCCTAAGTTTACATGAGTAAAAGTCGGTAAGTTCAATCTCTAACAACTGATCTTCTTTCATCTTATTTGAATAATTTGTTTGAATAAACTTTAGCATTCCTATATAAAGGGCTTTTAAAATCGTTGAAGTTATCGTTAGTTCATTTTTATCGAGATTCCCTATAGGAAACTTTCCTTCTTTAAAAGAAAGAATATTTGGATACGATCCTTCTTCAAACTCTAATCCAGACTTATTTATTATCTCATAAAACTCTTCATCTAAAGATCCATAATAGTCATAGTAAAAGGAGTCAGCATTTTGCAAAGAGGCAAATAATACACTGTTAGGATTATTTTCCGCTTCATTAGCAAGTAGATTATAATCACATAAACCTTTTTTTCCATAGTAAAGGGTAAATCCATAGCATTCACCAGCGTTTCCTAAGATATTGACATAGGTTTCCATTTTATTTATTTTGATCTTAACCAATTGTTGATCAGTAAAATAGTTCCATGGTTCAAGTTTATAAATTAACTTCATCCATTTGAAGCATAGATTATATTTTTTGTCTTCTTCTACTACATCTAGATTATGGATGCTAAACCAATCATTCATGTAATCTTCAATAAAGAAGTCCCAATATTTTTCAAATTCTTGGTCATTATCTAAACTATGCACAAAAATATCCATGCTAGTATGTAGTTTTTTCTTCACACTTTTAGGTAATTCAAAAGAATATGCTTTCTCCGCAAGATCGTAAGTAATGTTGGATACAGGGTCCATTACTATGAATCTATTTTTATCTTTTAATATCCTTTTTATCTTTTTAAATTCTTCTTTTCCATCCTCAGTCAATTGATTTAAATCAAATTTGTCATTAACGTTTACTAAAAAGTAAATGGAAGAATCAACGCTTATCACCTTATCCATTTTTTTATCGTAAAATTTAATTTCATGATCACTAGTATGAGTGAATTCATATAAAAAATCTTGATATTCCATAGTTAATTTTTTACTCTACTTTCATCTAGTTCTTCTTGTTTATACTCTAAAATTGAAGATAAAGTATCCATTATATCTTCCATTTCTTTAGATGTTTCAAATGGTTGAATATCCACTTTATCACCAATTGCTTCTAAGATGATTTCTTCTTCAAAAGTATCGCTTACTAGCACGTGTCTTGCAAAGCCATTCTCTTTTGCGTATTTGTGTAAATCTTTAACGATTTTAGTTATCGCTTTCCCATCTTCATCATAAATGTGATTTGTAGTAAATACCACTGAATCATCATCGACATCTCTAACGATTAAATAGTAAACAAAATGTGGTAAGTCATCAATTTCAATGCAATGATTTAATACATTAAGTTTAATTTCGTATTGTTTATCATTATCTAAGGCAATTGGTTTATTGTTAATTTTATAATTAAAACCATAATCGTTAATGGTATTTGATGGTTTCATATGACATTCACTTAATTTAACTTTTGATTTTTTACTAATTGATATAGCTAATTCCTTATCTTCAGAAGCACTTTCTAAAAGAGGAGAATTAATATACTCTAACATTCCTAAATAAAAATTCCTTAACGACATCGATAAAATATATATTTCATGAATAATTGAATCATTTAAAGGAGCAAAGCCTTCTTTTTGGAAAGTGATGGATGGGTAGACATCATCAAATTTACATTTAGATTTTTCAATAATAACTCTTTCTTCGCCATGGAGTTCATCAAAGCTATTATAGTAACACATAATTCCGCGAGAAAGAGACATATATAGTAAAGAGTGAGGATTAAGATGTACCCCTCCTTTTAACATTTCATAATCGTTATAACCTTCTTGATTATAATAGATAGCAAGGCCTTTTAATTTAGAAGAATTACCTAGAATATTAAAGAAAGCATCTACTCCTTCATATCTTACTTTAACTAATTGTAGATCGCAAAAATATTTCCAAGGTTCTATCTTATATATTCTTTTCAACCATTCAAAGCAATTATTAAATTTGTTTTTAGGTTCCAAAACATCTATTTCATTACTTATTGCCCAGTTAACAATATCATCAACAATCGCTAAACTTAATACTTCGTTAAATTTATCTTCTAGCCCATTAGAAGACACTTTCTTGAAAAACGAATTAACATTTTGATATTTACCTAATTTATTTCTAGTTTCTTCATCGCATTCTAAATAAAATATATGGGCCGCTAAAAGGAGAGATTCATCTGAAACTCCATCAAAATAAATATATCTCTTTCTATCAGAAAGAAATCTACTAGCCCTATTATAATCGGTTAACTCCTTTTTTGATAAATCTGAAGTAGGCATATTTTTTAAGTAATAAGCGGTACTTTTTGACAAAACATTAACCAACTTATCATTCTTACGATCATAAAACTTCACATAACCAGTTTCATAGTTAATAATTGCATTAGCAAATTCTTCTAAATTCATATACTCCCCTCGCACATATTTCCATTATAAATGAAAGATAGATAAAAATTAATAGGAAGAGTGAAAATACAATAATATTGGGGTAAATACTTTTGCATACTAAAAGCCACATTTGAGCGCTTATTACACTCATTTGTGGCTAAATTTATAAACTAA
>CAMEOO010000052.1 GCA_945929875.1 uncultured Caryophanales bacterium | reverse complement strand
GATTTGATGTTATGAGTACTTCTTTTTCGCCTAATTCATCCCCTACTTACAGAAGATAGGGGACTTCTTAGGAAGTAATGTTAAAAAAGCTAAAAAAATAGTATTTTAATTAGGAAAATAAAGTGATATACTAATTTAGTACAAATTCTTGGGAAATGGACAAGTGGTAAGTCACCTGGCTCTGAACCAGGCAATCGTAGGTTCGAATCCTACTTTCCCAGCCAATAAAAGATATAAACTTCTTAAAATAAGAAGTTTTTTTTATTTATTTTCTTTATTTGGTTTGTCTTTTATGTTTTTGTCTTTTCTCTCTATTTTATCTTTTTGCTCGCTAATAAAGGATTTTAGATGATCAATTAATGGGATGGAAGATTTAAAAGGCGATAGAAATCTAAAATTCTTTGAGCCCACTTTTTCTTGTATATGAATTTTTAATTTTTCAAATTTAAGTACAATTTGATTATCTTTGGCAAACTTCTTTATCTTATTTCCAATATTTAAAGAATATACAAAATCTAAAATAAATATCCCATAAAACATCCCCATTAAAAATATTGCGATCTTAAACCAATCTAAAGATAAAAATGTCACTACCATATTTACAATCGGAGTAAACAATAGAAAATAGAAAACACCGCCTAAAACTGTCCAGATTAGAGAGAATTCTAAACATATGATCCCTTTATAATTGAATTTTCGATTCGAATAATCCCAAAGTCTAATGTTCATTCCTTTTATGAAAATTAATCCAGCGATCAATTCTATTAATGTCATCAATATTCCTATTCCTATAACGACCACAATATCAAAAAGTATTTTATTAGGAAAATAATCCTTTATAAATAATAGTAAAAAGATATAAATTGTTAAAGTTAGTACTCCAATACCATAAATTGGAAGATATGGCCCCCTTAAAAATCCAGGATTAACCCATTTCTTTTGAGAAACAAATCTTCTAAAAAATAATTCGAGAATCCATCCTAAAAATGAAAAAACCATAAATACAAAAGCAAAAATTATAAAGATAAATTGAATCTTTTCACTAGTTTTTAGGTTTAAAATTTCTTCGATGATATCCATATCTTTCACCTCTTAAAAAGATTATATCATCATAATTAGATGATAGAACATTTATTTTTGTATTATATGTATAATATTTAAGCCTCAAGCAGTTTCTCGCTTCTTGATTTTCTAGCGCTTACTTTTCAATTTTCCGTATCAAAATTATATCATAAATAAAAAAATACGGAAATATCCGTATATTTTTATAAATTGGCGCGCCAAGTAGGACTCGAACCCACAACCCCTAGATTCGAAGTCTAGTACTCTATCCAGTTGCGCTATTGGCGCATTCCCTTATATATTTTTATCACAATATAAGTGAAAAATAAATAAAATTTTTGTGTTAAAAAAAACTTTGCCAAAATTAGCAAAGCTTAATTATTATTTATTTTCCTTTCTTTTCTTAATGTAATAATCAAATAATCTTTTTAAATCTTTATTAGGCATAAATGGATATAATCTATCCATTTCAATGTTTTGATTCTTTCCTTCTAAAAATGAATCGACTAAACAAGTTAAGCATTCTTTAGAAACAAAAGGGACAAAACCATATACTTGTTTTTTGAGTCGATGATCTTCACTTTGAACTAGATAAGTAAATATCATATCGCAATCTGTATCATCTAAAAATGGTGCCACACAAACTAAATTTAAATCCTGATATTCTTCTTTTCCTTCAATAATGCCCATGGCTATTTCATGAAGTTCTTCTTTATCTAAAAAAGGTAACATGGCAATTATATTTCTATCTTTAAAATTCTTCCCTTTTTTAAAAAATTTGCCTACCTTTTCAAATAAATTATTATCTTCTTCATCTTCTTCATCTTCAATCTCATCGAAGAAATCATCTTTTTCATCTTCATCAGTAAAAACTAAATCACTATAATCGTCTAGTTTTTTTGCTTCTTCTTTTTCAAGTGGTTCATATACTTCTTTTCCATCTACAATCACTTTTCTTAAAATCATCTTTTTTCCTCCTTATTTTCATTTAAACATAATAAATCTTCAAAATTAACATCTAAAATTTCACATAAATCAATTATGTGATCAATTTTAGGCACACCCACTCCATTTTCCCATTTTGAGATTAGTTGCCTAGTCACATACATTTTTGAGGCTAAATCATCTTGCGATAAATTCTTCTTTTTTCTTAGAGATGTTATTTTCTCTCCTACTTTCTTAAAATTTACCATCTCAAACTCCTTTCTAATTGCATTATAAAAAAATAGAAAGCATAGTCACGCAACGCTTTGTTGCATGTCAATGCCTTCTTAAAAATTCAATTTCTTTGTCATTAGCTTCTTTACTAATACTAGATTTAATATTTAAATGGAAAACATGGTTTAATACTTCTTCATTTGAATTGTAAATAATCATCTCATTTTCAATTTTTAAATCATCAAGTCTTTTCTTTAATAAAGGTTGTTGATGAAGTAAAAAATCGTGATCACTAGAAATAATGTATGTTGGAGGGAATTTTTCATTCATCCAATCTAAGGATTCAATTAAATATTCATCTTTTTCAAATCGACCTTTTTTTAATACGCCCTTCATCTTTTCTAAAAGAACACCTTCAAAATGATAAATTCCACAATTTAATCCTATTGCTTTTGGAACTAGTAAGTTTATATTTTTAATCTTCAATTCTTTTCTATACTCTTTATTAATAGCTAAACAACAATATAAAGATAATAGATGAGCTCCAGCTGAATCTCCTACTGCGTAAACATGGTCAAGATCAAAGTTATATTTTTCATGTTGTTTTAAAACAAAATCAAAAGCTTTTACTACATCGTAAAGATGCTTAGGAAAACGATTTTCAGGAGCAAGGCGATAAGTGAAATTAATAACAGCAAAACCTCTTAAAGCTAAATCCATGCAATAATATTGATATCTTTCTTTATCTCCATATTTCCATCCACCACCGTGAACAGAAATAATTACAGGCAATTTTCCTAATTTATCTTTTGGTCGATAGACATCTAAAAGGTGATTTTCATCAACTCCATAGTCAATATTGTCATATCGAAGAATATTTTCTGGAGTAGTTAAACCTTCGTCTCTTAGATCGTCAACTTCTCCTACCGTTTTTCTAAATTCTCGAGCTTCCTGAATAAAACTTTTCATATTTCACACCTAGCTTTCTAAAAGAGTAACTTCTTTAGATTCCTTTCTTATTTTAATTTTTTTCTTAACAAAATTAACTAAAGGAATAGAAATAAAATAAGTGATAATCATTAATAGAGTTCCACATACAGAATCGATAAAATAATGTTGCTTGACAAATACGGTCGACGCGATTATTCCACATCCAAAGAATACGCAAAATATCCTCATCCATAAAGGAAATCTATTTTCTTTTTTGCTTAATTTCAATCCTAATAGAGCAAGAAGAGTCCCTCCTACACAATGAAGTGAAGGAAAACAATTTAAAGCTCCTTCGTCCATATTATATTGATTAGCAATGCAAAAATCAAAGAATTCACTTACTGACCTTACTTCAAATAAAGATAGTTCTAAGTTTTCATAATATTCAGGTCTAATCATTTGAACTTGATAAAAAATAAAAAATAAGCAAGCGATAAGATTAGCCATTAATGCTCCACAAATTAAATACCAAAATTTATCTTTATTGTAAAAGGAAAGAATCCATAAAAATAAAATTGGAAGAATATAGTAAGAAAAATAAAATACGTAGAAATATTTATTAAATGGTATCAATTCATCTATTTTCATATGAAAATGATGGATGGTAACTGGAATTTTGGCCACGCCAAAGTATAACAACGCTTTTACTATATACAAACCTATAGCAAGGAAAAGATATTGCAAGTTGTGCTTTAAAATAATTTTTTTAACTTTTATCATAGATACTCCATTCTATTATTAATTAATCTTTCTACTTTCGTGACAAGTAAAATATAATATTTGTTTATTTTCAGAAAGCTTATTTATTAGCTCTTTAGCGTTTTCTAAATGTTTAGCATCTAAAGAAGTAAAAGGATCATCTAGAATTAAAAAAGGCAGATCATCTTCAAACATATTATCTAGAAGAGCCAAACGGAAGCATAAAGCGCACAAAGTTAAGTTTCCACTTGAAAGGTGATTACTACTTCTTAATGCACCTTCCTTTTCAAAAGAAATCTTAAAATCTTTATCCATCTCAACATTTACTCCTAAAGTTTTTTCTAATAGGTTTGCATATTCACAAAACTTTTCTTTTACTGGAGAGATATATTTATCCTTCAATCTTTGGTCAGCCTTGTAAATCTCTTCTTTTAAAGCATCTAAAAGAAGAATTTTCTGTTCATATTCTTTTTTTAATTCTTTCTTTCTAGCTAGTTCAATTTTACTCTCCTCTAGTAAAGTAATCTCCTCTTCGATATTCTCAATGTCAACTTTGATCATTGAATAATAGTTATTTTTGATATTCATATTATTTTCAAGTTCTTCTAAATCAAAAGAAACATTTTCCACCCTTTCTTCTAGATGATTGATTTCTTTGTATTTCTTATAAGAAGTTTGTTCTTCTTCATACTCTTTTTCTAATCTAGAGAGATCTAAGATATCTTGATAAATTAAATCTATACTTCTAGATCTATCGATTTGATAAGAAGAATAAAATGATTCGACTCTTTCTTGAGAAATGATTTTATTTTTTTCTAATTCTTCTCTTTTTTCTTGGTTAGAAAAAATCAATTTTGTTAGAGTATCTAACCTTACTAAGTCTTTTTTAACGATATCTAAAGCTTTTTTATATGATAATTCCTTCATAGATACGCTGAAGAAGAAGTGATCTAATTCTTCTTTTACTATATCAATTTTAGAATTAATATCATTAATTTTTGCTAGATCAGCCTCTTTTTGATTTAGTAGTTCACTGTAAGCTTTTGCATCATTTTTAATCTGATAAAGCATTACATCAAGTGAATCCCCACTATATCGATAGTAAGCAAAATGATTGATTATTACATTCTTTTGATCCTTGATTTCATTTAATTTATCTAAATAAACACTGTTATCTTTTTCTATATGAATTTCATTATTTTTATTAGTCATATTGATGAAGATAATGAATAAACCAAGGCCTAAAGCTAATACCCCTAAAGAAGTTAGAATGATTGCTATATAAATTTTGTAAAAGAAAAGATAAATTCCTCCAGCTAGTAAGCCTAGGCCAAATAAAAATATACTTAAAAGAACAGGCCGATTAACATATTTTTTATTATCTGCTCTTTTTACTTCATTTACTTTAGTAGGTATTTCTTTTATTTGATTTTCAAGGATTTTCAATCTTTCCATTTGTTCTTCAAATAAAGTTATTTCATCTTCATTTATAGTTTCGCTTCCAAAATGTTTATCTAGTTCTTCCTTTCTTTTTAAATTAGTTTGAGAGAGATTTTCTTTTTCCTTAATTAAAGAATCAAAAGTGGATATTTTTTCATCAATTTTTTCTATTTCATCATTAGTGGGTAAATGTTTACTGTATTTTTCTTTCAATCTTTCATATTCGTTTTCTTGCTCTAAAGAGATAACCTTTTCTAATGAAGATTTAGATATCTTTATTTGTTCTAAATCTTCTTTTATTCCATTAACACACTCAATAGAAGGCAAATTTAACGGATAGTTTTCTTTAATATGATTAATTTGATTATTTAATGAAGTGCACTTTTCACCTATTTTATCTAAAGAATTCCACTTTTCAATTACTGAAGCAAGGATAGATGCCTTTTTATATTCTTCAATGGATAAGTTTTTTTCTTCTTCAGCTAAAGATAGCTTTTTATATTTAGTATCTAAATCTTGTTTAAGCATTTCTAAATTCATTATCTCTTCATTTATTGAACTGATACTTTCTTTAGTTATTTTTAATTGATTTTTATAAATTTTTTTCTTATCTTTAATCTTTTTATCAACTACGTCAATATTAAAGTTTTCATTGACATTCTCTATATAATTATTAAGTTTCTTATTGATGTCATTATTCGTGTTAATCTCTATTTTTTCTGGGGTAATGAACAATAATCTTTCAAAGCTTTCTTTATTAATACCAAATAAAGTAATACCCGGAATTTCTCGTAATTCGTTGGTATACGAATTATTACAATAGACAATCATCGTGTCTTTTGTGTAACTTTTTTTGTGGAAAGATCGTTCAATTCTATAGATTTTATTCTTAAATTCAAATGTGATAGATCCTCCAAAGTTACCCCCTTTAAAAGGAAAAAAATGCTTTCTATCACAAAAATATGTGCTGTTAGAATATACGCTTTCAAGTCCATAGAACATCGCTTTGATAAATGAGCAGATGGTGGACTTCCCATAGCCATTATCTTCGCAAAAAGCATTAAAATTATCAAAAGAATATTCGTAATCAGAAAATTTACCATATGCATTAATATGTAGAGAAAGTAATTTCATTATTCTACCTCCTTACCTGAGATGACTCTTAGTCCCATACCTACAAGCTTTTGCTTTTCTTCATCACTGTAAGATTTATTCGAGCATACTCCTCGGATAAATTCTCCAATTAATGATTTATCGTTATCGTATTTTGAAGGGTCGATAGCCGAAGTAGTTTCATTTTTAACATTGACAAAAAAATATGATGATAGCCCTACTTCTATTTCACTTTCATCGATTTCTGCATTTAAAGATAATTCTCCCACTAAACGAATTCTCAATATATCTTGATAAGGTAGATTTCCGACTTTTTCTTTTGCTTCCATCAAAATTCCAAAACTTGATTGTATCCCAGTCACATCTACAACAATATCATGAATTGTTCTTTTGCTAAATGGGACAAAAGTATGTTTGATTTTATCTGTAACTTCTAAAACTACAAAACCTTTTTCCCCACATTCATCAAAGCCTCTTGGTTCTAGATTGCCAGGATATACATAAATCCCTCTTTCATCAATTATTCCTTCGTCGCGTTTATGAATATGTCCTAATGCAAGATAATCTATATTTTTATTTTTTAAACTTTCTAACTTAATTTTATCAATTCCAGAAGAACTAGAAATTTCTCCATGTAGCATAAAAATATTAATATTTTCTTCATTTAAAATAATTCTAGAGTAAAATACGTTTGAATTAGATGAAGTGATTTCAATTCCGCTTATAGCAACATTATCGTAATAATAAGTAGTAATGGTTTCTTTACTAAAAGTTTTTAGATTTGGAATATCCTTTTCGATAAATGATCCTTCTTTATCGTGATTTCCATTTAAGTATAAAAAATCAATTTCTGGATTAGTTTTAACTACTTTATAAAAATATTCTTTCTCTTTTAGTGTTGGTTTATCTTTATCAAACACATCACCAGATAATAAAATAATTCTAATATCATTACTTTTTGCATAATCTATCATCCTACTAAACGTATTTAATAGTTCTCTTTTTCGTATGCTACTTTTATCTTTAGGGAATTTTGATTCAATTTTCGAACCTAAATGAATATCAGCGCAATGTAATATTTTCATAGTTTCACTTCCACTTCAATCAATTATCTTAATAAATAATTATTTACAAAATAATTATATTTTCTTTCTATTATTGAGTCAATTTTAGTTTATCAATAGATTGTTTTAATTTTTTGTAGGTGACAAAACAAAAAA
>CAMEOO010000051.1 GCA_945929875.1 uncultured Caryophanales bacterium | reverse complement strand
TGAAAAAAATTGACGTTGTTTTGTTGTTTTTCTGTCTAGTTTTCAAAGATCAAGTTGTCAATACCTCTTCTAAAGGTGCTGACTTTTACAAGTTTACTATAAGAGAAAAATGTTGTCAACAACTTTTTTTCTTTTTTTTATAAATTTTTTTATCGGTATTATTTCTATATTTTTAATCTTCATGTTACCTATCTATTATCCTTATATTATATAAATAAAAAAACCTTCTAAAATAATCTAGAATTAATAGTTCTATTTTACTTTGAAGGATTTTTTGTTTTTATTCGCTTCTTAAAGCATCAACAGGGTCTTTCTTTGCCGCTAAGCGAGCTGGAATTAATCCAGAGATCAACGTTAGTGCAATACTAATTATAATTAAAATTAATGCTGCTTGCCATTGAAGAGAGGCTAATGTATAGATTCCTGTAAAATGGCCGACTATCATGTTTGCGACGAATGATAACAAGTACGTAATTCCAATTCCTAAGATACCGCTTATAGAACCAATAATGAACGTTTCAGCATTAAATAGTCTTGAAACATCTTTTTTTCTACCACCAAGAGCTCTAATTACACCAATTTCCTTAATTCTTTCAATAACTGACACATATGTGATAATTGCTATCATTACGGTTGAAACTACTAAAGAAAGTGAAGTAAAGGCAACTAATGCATAAGTTACAATTTGAATCATCGTGTTTATCATGGAAATTACAATGGAAAGATTATCTGTGTAAGTTATTTTTTCTCTATTATCTTTAGATAAAGTAATTCCATTAATAATGATATCTCCATCAGCATTCCATAAATCTAAATATTCAGTCACTTTATCTTTATATTTAAAATCGACTGGATAAATAGATATTTGGTTAGGGATATCTTTTCCTCCTACTTGCCTCAATGTCAGTTCATAAGTAGAAGAATTAGTTCCACCGATAAATTGCATTAGTAATGCTGACATTGCATTTTTCGTTCCAACAAAGCAAGTCTTACTCTTTTCTATTGTTTCGCCTAAGCCTTGTTTATATTTATAATTTATAGAATAAGTGATTCCACAATCTAATTGTGTAGTTCCACTACCAGAAGGAACATTAAACTTTCCACTTGAAATAACTCCGTTTTCACATTTATCTGTATCTGACATGTATTTAACTAATTGTGAATTTAAACTATCATTAACAATCTTCTTAGTAAGTTTAGAAGTATAATAGAAGCCGCTAGTCAAGCATCCGTATTTAATATCTTTTTTAGGTTTTAAAATTGCAGTTACTTTTAGTTTTACTGCTTGTTCATTTTCATTCCAAGAAGAATTTGCAATTGGATTATAAGTAAATGGATTTACTTGATAAAATGGGCTTAATTCGCTAGTTTGATTGTAAACCACATCATTTGGATACCAATAAAAATCTTTATTCATCAATTCTTCATAAGAGAAATAATTTTTATCTAAAGAGCTTTGGTACGCAGGATCATTAGTCGATTTATACATGATATTAAAGAATTCATCTTGAGTATAATAACCAAGTTGAGCTAATAACAAGTCGGTCAATTTATTTTTCTCATCAACTACGATCATGATTTCGTTTTCTTCTTTAGCAATCTTACTAGTATTTGGATCTGAAATAAAATCATATTGAGATAAAATAAATTCTTCATTATCTGGCGCTTGAATAAATGTCTCTCCTAAAATCGAAAGATAATTAGACATATCTTTATAGTCGGTTTCTTCAAGCATCGCCATATATGTATTTAATATTGCACTCAAAGACATATTAGGATTTTCTTCATATGCATTAAAATCAACGCTAGTATAGATGTTATTTGTCACATCGATTCCATAGTAAGAAACAATTGCAGAATATACTTCACTTGGCATATTGTAAACATAATCCACATAATCTTGTGTAATCGTGTTTTTTACTTTTATATTGCTAACATCCGTTCCATTTTTGATTAAGGCTTCTACCGCTTTATCAACGTTGATATACCCTTCTTTAATTGCATCTTCAATCAAATCTTGTTTTGTATGAGAATCAGCCATCTCCATCACTTTTGATAGGTCGTAAGCTTCTTCGCTAACAACGATCGGATTACCTGAAAGCATGTCATCTTGCATCGAAGTGATATATCCTTGTACCCCACTTGAAACCGCAAGAACACAAGCCACCCCAATAATTCCTATTGAACCAGCGAAACATACCATCGAGGTTCTTTTAAACTTCGATTTTAAATTCCTCGCAGATAGTTTAAAAGCGGACCAAAAGCCTAATTTAGACTTTTTAGTTTCTTCCTTTTCTATAACTTCTATTTTTTCTGTTTCATTAACTGGATTAGTATCAGCGATAACTTCTCCATCTAATAATCTAATAATTCTAGTAGAATACTTTTCTGCAAGTTCAGGATTATGGGTAACCATTATAACCAATCTCTTTTTGGCTATTTTTTTAACTAATTCCATAATTTGAACAGAAGTAACTGTATCAAGAGCACCTGTTGGCTCATCAGCAAGAAGGATATCTGGTTCATTTACTAAAGCTCGGGCAATAGCAACTCTTTGGCATTGACCTCCAGATAATTGATTTGGCTTTTTATTATATTGATTTTTAAGACCAACTTCATCTAAAGCTTCTTTAGCTCTTCTAATTCTTTCATTTTTCTCTACTCCAGAGATATTTAAGGACAATTCAACATTCTCTAAGATAGTTTGATGGGGAATCAAATTATAGCTTTGAAAAATAAAGCCAATTTTGTGATTACGATAAGTATCCCAATCCCTATCTCCATACTTTTTTGTACTAACATTATCGATGATTAAATCACCATCGCTATAATGGTCCAACCCACCTATAATATTTAATAAAGTAGTTTTGCCACATCCAGAAGGACCTAGAATCGAAACAAATTCACTTTCTCTAAAAGATAGATTAATTCCTTTTAATGCATGAACGATGCTATCCCCTGCAGTATAGTCTTTTTTAATATTAATAAGTTTTAACATCTTCTATTCCTCCTTTAACAATTTTTGATATCAAATATAAGAATTCTTCTTGTTCTTCGTCTGATAATGATGAAATCAATTTATCAATATTGCTAATAACTCTTTCTTTTTCTTTATATAAGGCTTTCTTGCCTTCTTCAGTTATTTTTATTATCGTTTTGCGTTTATCTAATGAAGATCTTTTCCGAGTAATAAATTTTTTTAAAAATAAAGTATTTAAAGCTATCGATACTCTTGCGCTACTAATTTGAAGATGCTCACGAATATCTTCAGCAATTACTTCGCCATCGCTATCATCTATATATCGAAGAATAAGAAAGAGACCTTTAACTTGATTATTCATATGGCATGGTTCTTTATTTATATGTGAAGATAATTCGTATATTTTTTTTGCTATTTCTTCTTTTTCCATATCCTTCTCCTAAAAAAATACTTAACAGTGTTAAATATATTTTAGATTAATATAGAATAATACTTCGTTAATTTCAATATATTAAAGTATTTTCAAGATAAAAAAAGCACCTTTTTCAAGGTGCAAGTATAAATATACAGTCAGTTTTGCTAATTAATCGTCATAATAGTCTTGAACGTCTAATTCGCAACCATATTCTTCTGCTAGGTGTCGTCCCATTCTCACGCATTCCATCTTGTTTTGATAATGCTTATTTAGAACTTCTCCATCTGGGGTTTCAATTTCCCAGTCATTTTGTTCTTTACATGGTCTACATGTAACTTTTCTTCTATAATCCATACAATATTTTCCTTTCTGAGATAAATCTCACATTATATATTTTGGATTATTTTAGATTTTATTCATTATTTTTCTTTTTTGATGTTTTTTGCGCTCATCATAGTGACGAAGCTTCTTGGGAAAAGTCTAGTTAAGAAGACTAAGACTCTATTTTTTAAGCCAACGATTGCAAGAGATTTTCCTTTTTTCGATTTCTTATATCCAAACTCTGCGACCTTTTCAGCGCTTATTGGCTTGATCTTCTTAAATGTGTAATCATTATGTGCCTTTTCAACGAATTTTGACATAAATGGTCCTGGGCATAAGGTTAATAATTTAACTTTAGTTTTTCTTAGTTCATAAGAAATCGCTTCACCTAAAGATAATACAAAGCTTTTACAAGCGTGGTAGGTACACATATAAGGTCCTGGCATAAAACCAGCTAAAGAAGAAATATTAATGATGTGGCCTTCATTTTGTTTAACCATTTCTTTAACAAATACATTTGTCAAATAAAGCAAAGCATTACAATCTACATCACTCATCTTTAATTGGAAATCTTCATTCATATCAATGAAATCTTTTTGTTCTCCAAATCCAGCACAGTTAATCAAGTTATTAACAAAATAATCGTTATTAGATACGTATTCTTCAATCTTGTGAAGTTCTTCTTTTTTAGATAAATCTGAGATTAATGTTTCAACTACATTATTTTTGTATAAATTTTTTATCTCTTTGCTAGTTTCGATCAATGCTTTTTCATCAAAGTCAATTAAAAGAAGATTGCACCCTTCTTTGGCATATAGTTTTGCAAATTCTTTTCCTAGACCATTCGCACTTCCTGTAATCAATGTAAATTTTTCCATAATTTTCTCCTAAATGTAGATATCTATTTGATCTTGATTAATATTTGGTAAATTCATTAATGATTTAATATATTTATTATCAAATTTATTTGAATTAATATACTTAGCTATCTTTGTTCTTGCTTTTTTTATTTGGTAAATCTTTTGATAATCTCCGTCAAAATAATATGTATTAATTTTTGAGGAAAAATCTAGTAATTCTTGATAATTACTCGGATAAGAAGACTTAAAGCTAGAAAGAGATTTATCATAATATTTTTGATAAAAAGTATTAAATGAGTACTCTAGCAGTTCTTCATTTACAAGTCTTCTAGATGAATATTCATAGCAGTTTGCATAAATATTTAGAACGCCATATCGATTACCATAATCTAATAATGATTGATTGCATACATCATATATCTTTTTTTCATTCATTATCTTACTTTTTATGCTTTGTATGTGTAAATGCCCTGAAAAATTTAAATTCACATCATATTGACTGTATAGTTCCAATAACTGCTCTGAATTTGAAAGAGTATATAACGTTTCAAACAAGTCATTATGAGTAATCAAATTATGATGCATAAACGAAATAACTCTTTTTCCTTGTTTCTTTGCCATAGATAGATTGTCTTCAATCCATCGAAAAGTTGATTCGTATAAATATCCTCCAATGGCATTTAAACCTTCTTCGTAGTTAAACGTCGACAAAGTTGAATCGATAAATAAGCCATAAGTATTCTCATCTAATTTATAAAAATAACTTAGCGTACTCTCATCATAGCTTATACCATTAGAATATCCATATTTTGAATAAAGATTTCTAAAGTCTTCATAAGAGATATTATCTACAGAATCAATTTTATTATCCAGGTAACTTTTAGAGGAAATATTATTGATGTCATGATTTCCAGGTATCACCAAGACTTTCGTGGAAGAATCAATTTTATCAAGAAAACTAATTAACTCTAGGTGTGAGTCTTTTTCTCCGTTGAACGTTAAATCACCAGTTAAAACTAAATAATTAGGATGGGAAGAATTTACTTCATCTACAAGAGATTGCACTAATTGATAATCAAATTCTTGTATTCTTCCATCTCCAGTAATTGATTTCTTTTTATTTTCATCGATTAAATTATTAGAAAAAAGATGAAGATCACTAGCAATATAAATAGTAGAAAGAAGGTTTTCTTTAGGAATTTTATTTTCTTCGCTATTACTTATTTTATTGCAAGAAAACAATGAAATAAGGCTCAAAAAAGAAATTATTAAATTAATTCTCTTCATTATTGATTTCCACTTGAATTATATGGAGTTTGCTTCTTCTTTCTTAGCAAATACCAAAAGATAACTAAAAATTGTAAAGGAATGCAAATTATATAAAATAACCAAGCCCAAGTTATATATCCATAAAAAGATCTTTCAAGAGCTAAGCCAACGCTCCAAACTAAGCCGCTGACAATGAAGAAAGAGTATTTTCTTTTCCCCCAAAGTTTATTAAATACTACACAGATAATAAAAGAAATAGGTATTGCATAAATGAATGGTAAATAGCACCAGCGTTTTAACCAACTAGTACCGTTTCCAAACCAAAGTAAAAAGACAAACGCAATCGTTGCAACAAGCCATGATAAGCCAGCAGAAAGAAGAGTCACTAAAATTTTGTTGTGATTTGATGAAGGAAGTCTTTTTAATTTCTTTTCCGTCAATAAATCCGAGACTGTTATCCCATATAATTCCGCTAGAGCATATAATACGTAAATATCTGGAACCGCCTCTCCTCTTTCCCATTTACTAATTGCCTTATCGGAATAGCCAATCTTTTCTGCAACATAGGTTTGTTTAAAGTTATTAAGCTTCCTGTAGTGAACTAAGTTTGAAGCTATAGTTTGTCTAATCTTTTCTTCGTTAATCATACCAAAATATTATTAAATAACATGGTTATTGTCAAGTAAAATAGCCATTCTACTGTGAGTAGAGTGGTTTTTTATTAATTCTACTCTTGTATTTTTTGATTCTACTTTCATATGAAATAAGTGTAGATAACAAAAATGACATATTTTTAAGTTTAAATGATAATATAAGGACATAAATCGAGGAGGTTTAATTATGAGTTATGTTATTTTTTCAGATTCAGGTTCTGATTATTCAGATTTATTAGCTAAGGAAAAGAATGTAAAGATCATTCCATTATCATTCATCGTTAGAGGAAAAGAATATAATGTTAATAATGAAGAGGTAATGAAAGAAACCTACCAAGCGATGAGAAATAAAGAAAGCGTTAAAACAAGCTGCGCAAATGTATATACGATTTCTCAAATGCTTGAAGAGGAACTAAAGAAAGGAAACGATGTTTTATATCTTGCTTTCTCTTCTGGGTTGAGTGCAACTTATCAAAATGGAGTAGAAGCTTGTGAAGGATTAAGAAAGAAATATCCAGATAGAAAAATAATTATTATCGATACTCTGTCCGCTTCTTTAGGTCAAGGATTATTGCTCACATACGCTTGTGAATTTAGAGATCAAGGTGAATCAATAGAAGACGTTAGCAATTTTATTGAAGCAAATAAATTAAGAATGTCTCATCTATTTACTGTAGATGAGATGTTTTCTTTATATAATGGTGGGAGAATTTCTAAATCTACCTATCTAGTTGCTCAAGTAGCAAAAATTAAACCTATAATGCATATGGACGACGAAGGAAAACTAACGGCGATTGGAAAAGTAATCGGAAGAAAAAAATCAATTAATACAATTATAAATAAGGTAGTGGAAACTATAGATGAGCCAGAAAAACAAATAATTTATATATCTCATGGAGATTGCCTAGAAGAAGCAAAATACATTAAAGATGAATTAAATAAAAGAATAAAAGTAAAAGATATTTACATTGGATATATAGGTCCTGTTATTGGTGGGCACTCTGGCCCAGGTACTTTAGCGGTTTTCTATTTTTCAAAACATAGAATTTAGATTTAATAAAATTTTTATTTTACTTATTTAATTTTTATGCTAGAATAAAACACGCAAAAGAAATTTTGCATTTTATCGTGCGGCATTGGCGGAACTGGCAGACGCGCTAGACTTAGGATCTAGTGGGAGACCGTGCAGGTTCGATTCCTGTATGCCGCACCATTT
>CAMEOO010000050.1 GCA_945929875.1 uncultured Caryophanales bacterium | reverse complement strand
TGATAAAACTTTAAGATGCATAAATAATCATTCTTATGATATTTCTAAAAAAGGTTATGTTAACTTATTACTTCCAAACCAGCATCATAGTGAAAAATCTGGCGATGAAAAAGAAATGATTCTTTCTAGAGTTAGATTTTTAAATACTGGTAAATATAATTCCTTACGTGACTTAATTTTAAAGACGCTAAGAGAGCTAATTACTTCTTTTGATAAAGAATACGTCATTGGTGATTTAGGATGCGGAGAAGGCTATTATACGCTTTATTACCATCAAGAATTATCCAAGCTACTTCCTTTAACTACGTATGGTGTCGATTTATCTAAACAAGCGATAAATGAATGTGCAAATAGACAAAGAAATAAACATATAGACAATATGATGTTTATTATTGGAAATATTAATTATGTTCCGTTACTTGATGAATCTTTAGATTTCATAGTGAATAGTTTTAGTAGGATTGATGAAAAAGAATTTGTTAGATTACTAAAGAAAGATGGATATTTTTTAAGAATTCTTCCAGGTAAAGATCATTTGCTTGAACTAAAAGAAGTTCTTTATGAAAATGTTAGATTAAATGAAGAAAAAGAAGAAAGAATAGAAGGATTAGAATTTGTTAAGTCAATTGAAGTAAGTGATAATATTTCTTTAAACAATCAAGAAATTAGAGACTTATTTACTATGACTCCTTATTATTATAAATCACCTAAAGATACTTCAGAGAAATTAATGAATTTAGAAAACTTAACAACAAGAATTTCATTTAAAATATTAGTCTATAAAAAATAGTAATTTTTTATTATTTTTCTTAGATAAAATATTTATTTTAATAAAATAAAGAATGTAAAATACCCTTTAAAATATGTATAATACTATCGAGGAGTAAAAAAGTATGGAAAAACGTAAAGATTATATATCTTGGGATGAATACTTTATGGGTGTAGCGGCTTTATCAAGCATGAGAAGTAAAGATCCTTCTACTCAAGTTGGAGCATGCGTAGCTAGCTCAAAGAATAAAGTATTGACTATGGGATATAATGGAATGCCAATAGGTTGTAGCGATGACGACTTACCTTGGGGCAAAGAATCTAGCGATGAGCTTGAACAAAAGTATCTTTATGTTTGCCACGCTGAATTTAACGCGATATTAAATGCTAGAGTATCTTTAGATGGAAGTAGAATCTACGTTACTTTATTCCCTTGCAATGAATGCGCAAAAGCGATCATTCAATCTGGAATTAAAGAAGTAATATATAGTGATGATAAATATAAAGATATGGCGATGACTAAAGCAAGCAAGAGAATGTTTGATTTAGCGGGAGTTAAATATCGTAAATTTGAAGGAAGAATGCCTTCGATTACATTTAAGAGGTAACAAATATGAAAAAATCGGTAAAAATAGCATTAAAGAGATTTTTAGTTTTATTAATTTGTCTAGTGATGGTGTTAACTTTATTCTTTGCTATGGATAATGTTGATAAAACGGTTAGACTAGTAGTGGGTATATCCTGCTTAGTAGTTATTATCGCTTATTGGATTTTTGCTTTAATTAGTATTAGAAGAGATAATCAACGTAAAAAAAGAGATGAGAAAAAATAGATGGAAAAAGTAGTAGAAGTATCTCATGTACAATTTGGCTATACTAAAGATAAACTAGTTTTTAATGATTTAAATTTAGAAGTATATGCTGGAGAATATGTTTGTTTAATAGGACATAATGGTTCAGGGAAATCCACTTTAGCGAAACTATTGATTGGCTTAAATGAAATAAAGTCAGGTAAGATCACTATTTTTAATAAAGAATTGAACGAGCAAAATATTTATGATATTAGAAAAGATGTAGGTATCATTTTTCAAAATCCCGACAATCAATTTATCGGTGCAACTGTGAGGGATGATATCGCTTTTGGACTTGAAAACAATTGTGTTCCTCATGACAAAATGGAAGAGATTGTCACTTATTTTGCTCGAAAAGTTAATATGGAGGAATTTCTAGATAAAGAGCCAGGTAACTTATCAGGTGGACAAAAGCAAAGAGTAGCAATTGCGGGAACTCTAGCGATGAATCCAAAGCTTTTAATTATGGATGAATCTACTTCAATGCTTGACCCAAAAGGGAAAAGAGAAATTCGAGAACTAACTAATGAATTGAGAAAAGAGAATAAAGATTTAACAATTATTTCGATTACTCACGATATAGAAGAAGTTCTTCAAGCTGATCGAGTCATCGTAATCAATCAAGGGGAAGTATTACTAAATGATAAACCAGAAGTGGTATTTAAAAATGTTGAAACACTACGAAACATTAAGCTAGATATCCCTTTTTCTTATAAGCTAAACGAAGTATTAAATTCATTAGGCATCAAAGTAGAATCTAATGATTTTGAAGGGTTGGTGAAAGAATTATGCCAATAACTTTTTCTCATTTAAATTATGTTTATTCACCAAAAACTCCTTTAGAATATGGAGCATTAAAAGATATAAACTTAGAGATAAAAGATAATTCTTTTACTATGCTTGTTGGTCATACTGGAAGTGGAAAGTCCACTTTAGCCCAACAGATTAACGCTTTATTAACTCCAACAAGTGGAGAAGTTAATGTCAATGGGATTATCGTTGATAAAAATGTAAAGAAACTTAAAAATATTAAAGAGTTAAGAAAAGGTGTAGGGCTAGTTTTCCAATTCCCTGAATATCAACTATTTGAAGAGACAGTGTTAAAAGATGTAAGCTTTGGCCCTAAAAATTTTGGCGTTTCTAATGAAGAAGCTATTACCTTAGCTAAAGAAGCCTTAAATTTAGTTGGAATTAGTGAAGATCTATTTGAAAAATCTCCTTTTGAACTTTCAGGTGGCCAAAAAAGAAGAGTGGCAATTGCTGGAATTATAACTTTAAAACCAAAAGTATTAATCCTAGATGAACCTACGGCTGGACTTGATCCTCAAGGTAGTCGAGAAATGATGAAGTTATTTAGTAAAATTCATGAAAGTGGAACAACGATCATCATGATTACTCATGATATGGACAACGTTATAAGATATGCAAGTGATGTGGTAGTCCTTTCAAAAGGAGAAGTGATAAAAACTTGTAAACCTTATGAATTATTTTTGGATGAAAATGTTTTCTCTAAACTATCAATTGAGGAGCCACTAGTAATTACAATGGCGAAGAGATTAAATCAAAATGGCTATCATATCGCCTTAGAAGAAGTTAGAGATATCGATTCACTTGCTTTCCAAATTCAAAAGGAGAAGAAACATGAATAATATCACTTTAGGTAAATATGTTCCATATAATTCTCTAATTCATAAACTAGATCCTAGATTTAAAATCTTTGCAATGATTTTATTAATGGTAGGAGTATTTTTAAACTTTGCTTCCATTTGGATGAACTTTATCGTCTATGGCATTTTACTAGCGATTATTATTACTATAATGCTAGTTTCTCACGTCAAACTATCTTCATTATTTAAGCAATTAAAAGTGATGTGGTTTATGATTCTTTTCTTATTGATAATCAATATGATGGTCCCAGGGAATCCAGATTTAGGATTTATTCAAATCACTTCCTCTTGGAAAATCTATTTAAGCGCAATTTATAATACTTTATATATTGCAATTAGATTAGTAATCATGCTAGCGATTTCTTTAGTTTTAACTTCTACGACTACTCCACTAGAATTAACGGGAGCCTTAGAATGGTATATGTATCCTTTGAAATTTATTAAATTTCCAGTTCATGAGATTGCTATGACTATTTCTCTAGCGTTGAGATTTATCCCAACTATCCTAGAGGAAACCGATAAAATTATGAAAGCTCAAGCTTCTAGAGGGGTCGACTTTCAAAGAGGAAAATTAAAAGAAAAAATTAGAGCAATCATCTCTTTAATTATCCCTTTATTTATTTCTGCTTTTCAAAGAAGTGAAGATTTAGCTAACGCTATGGAAGCAAGAGGATATAATCCTCAAGCTAAAAGAACTAGATATCGAGTTAATAAGTGGAGAACTAGAGATACTATTAGTTTACTATGTATCCTTCTATTTTTCACTGGGCTATTAACTTTAGTATTTACTAGATTTGATTTAGTAGTTTGGATAGGTAGTTTATGCGCATAAAAGCAATAGTTAGTTACAAGGGAACTAGATTTTTTGGCTATCAAATTCAGGCTAATGAAAATGAAATTAGCGTGCAAGAAGAAATTCAAAAAGTTTTGTCAAAAATTTTTTCTTCTCCAATAAAAATTGTTTCATCAGGAAGAACTGATAGAGGAGTTCACGCTTTAAATCAGTGTTTTCATTTTGATGTTGAGAAAGAAGAACTTGATTTAGGTAAACTAAAGCATTCTTTAGATTGTCTTCTTCCTAGTGATATTTATATTAAATCTTTAGAAGAAGTAGACGATTCTTTTCACGCTCGTTTTAGCGTAGTTAATAAGACCTATCGATATATTATTAATGTTGGTGAATATGATCCACTCATCGATGACTTAGTTTATAATTTCAATAAGAAATTAGATTTAGATAAAATTAAAGAAGGAGCAAGAAAATTTATTGGAGAACATAGCTTTCATAATTTTTGCTCTAACGATGAAGACTTTGTAAGAATTATCCATTTTTTAGAAATAAAAGAAGAAGGAAATAATGTTATAATAGATATTAATGGCAATGGGTTTAGACGTTATATGGTAAGAATGATTGTTGGAACGTTAATTGCTATTGGAACAAATAAACTTGATATATCTAAGTTAGATCATTTTTTAGATATAAATGTTAATGATCGAGTAAGTTATAAAGCGCCTAGTCAAGGATTATACTTATTAGATATTGATTATGGAGGAAAAGAAAATGATTAAGCAAAATTATCACACCCACACTTCAAGATGTGGTCACGCCATAGGAAGCGATGAAGAATACGTGCAAGAAGCTCTAGCTTTTGGACTAACTGAGCTTGGCTTTTCTGATCACATTTTTCTTCCAAATCATAGTCAAATTGGTATTCGAGGAGACTATGAACTATTAGATGATTACATTTCTTCTATCGAATCATTAAAAGAAAAATATAAAGATCGAATCTCCATTCATCTTGGTTTTGAAGCAGAAGCTATGCCTTTTTATTTTCCTTACTATAGAAGATTATTAGAAGAAGGCCATATCGAATATCTTATTTTAGGAAATCATTGTGAAATTGACAAAAAGAACAATCTTCATTTTTATTTTTCTCAAGCGACAAAAGCAAAAGATATCGTTAGATATACTAATTCTTTAGTAAAAGGAATAAAGACTGGATTATTTAAAATTGTCGCTCATCCAGATTATTTTATGGGATCATATAAAAAATGGAATAAAACTTGTCAAATCTGTGCGAAGAAGATCTGCGCGGCGGCGAAAAAATATGATGTCGTCTTAGAATTTAATTTTGGCTCTGTTCGTCGAGGAAAAAGATTGATTGGGGAAGAATATAGATTTGCATATCCTTATGATAAATTTTGGGAAATTGCCAAAAAATATAAATGTAAGGTTATGATTGGTATAGATGCTCATTCTCCTAGTGACATATCTACCTTAAATAATGATGGAGGATATGAAATGTGTAAGGAACTAGGCCTTGAGTTAACTCAAAAAATAACCTTTTAGGAGGTTATTTTTTTGTCAATTAGATTTCTAATTTATTCGATTAATTCTCTTTTAATAATTTGGTTTATCTTTTATCAAAATAAAGATTATCGTTCATCACTTAAGTGGATATTCTTATTTTTATTATTTCCTATAATATCATTTCTCTTTTATTATTTCTTAGGAATGGGAATTAAAGTCGATAAGAAAAAATATCAAAATGTGGAGGAGAGGATTAATAAGGTAGTTGATTCCTTTACTCCTTATCATAATTTTAGATGTCTTGATACCTCTTTAGCGCAGTACTTGGAAGTAAATAAAATTTTAGGTGCAAGTAAAATGACTTACTATAACGACATCTATTATTTTACTGATGGTAATGATTATTATCAAAAGTTATTAAGCGATATCAATAATGCAAAAAGATCGATTAACATTGAAATGTATATTTTTCGAGATGATGAATTTGGTAATACTTTATTGGACTTATTATTAAATAAAGCTAAACAGGAAGTAAAAGTAAAAATATTATATGATCCTAATGGGAACATCACTAATAAAAGAAGGTGGCTAAAGAAATATTCTCATCCAAATATTCAAATTGTAAAAACATTTTCTTTTTATTATCGAATAAGAAATTTTAATTATCGAAATCATAAGAAAATAATCGTTATCGATGGAGAATATGCATATCTAGGAGGATTTAATTTTGGCTTAGAATACGCTTCAAACGAAGAGAAGGTTGAGCCTTTTAGAGATACTCAAATAAAGATTTATGGCGAAGGTGTCGTGGAAATTCAAAGGCAATTTTACATCGATTTTTATTATGCTTATTCTTTAAGTTTTCCTTTAGTTAACCTTGATATTGATAAAGAAGATTTTCAATGTAAAATAACACATAAACTATTACCTTTACAAATTATTTCTTCTTCTTATTCTATTAGGGAAAATATAAAAAGAAGTAGAATTAAAATGCTTAATCTAGCTAAGAAAGAAGTATATATTCAATCTCCTTATTTTATTCTTGATCCTTTAATGAATGAAACCTTGAAACTACTTCTTTTTTCAAAAGTTAAAGTGAATATTATGATCCCTTTAAAATACGATCAAAAAATCCCATTTTGTGCAACTTTAGCTAATGTAAGAGAATTATATAATCTAGGTGCAAGAATTTATCTTTACGATGGTTTTATTCATTCTAAAGTTTTAATTGTCGATGAGTTATATCTTGTAGTTGGAAGTAGTAATTTTGATATAAGAAGTTTCTCATTAAATCTAGAAGCTGATGCTTTAATATACTCTAAAAATGAAGTGTATAGATATAAAAATATCTTTATGACTGATGTGATTAATTCTTTAGAATATAGCCCAATAATTGAAGAGAAGATGTTTTCTTCATTTAAGTTTGGCAAAAGAATATTTAGACTTATTTCATCGATAATGTAAAAAATATACTAATCCTTATCTAGACTAGTATATTTATACTTTATTTTATATAGATTATTTATAGATACATTTGGATGATTTTATGAATGAAATTATTGCTTAGTTCTCCACCAATTCTATTTACTAAGCCGATAATTGGTATTTGATTAATATTCTTAGTTAATTTTCCTAAGATGATAAAGATAATTTTTAAGACTACGAAGATAACTAAACCACTTAAGAAATATAAAATGTATTGGCAAAGCGCTTTACCTAATAAAAAACCAAGAGCAGCTTCAGTATCAATGGTAATTAAACTCAAAACTAGTTTAGATAAGATTCCGTTTAAGAAACTAGGAATTTGCAAACTAGTTAGGACTGTAGCGATTGCCTCTTCTTGATTTGTAATAGGAATTGGAGTGTTAAATGCAGTTTCATTTATAGAAATTAAAAAGTTACTTAATGCATTAGTTAAAGAACTACCAATACCGGTATTAAAAATTAAGCTTCCTAATGGCTTTGCTAAAAGAATACTAGCGATAAGAACTAAAATTCCAGAAGCTAAAGAAAAGATAGATTTAAGTAACCCATAGACCAAGGCGCTAAAGACTCAATATTGTAAGCATTTGTTGTTGATATATGTTCTAATAGCCATACTATGTAAATTTCTGGCTTTAAATTAGATGCTTCTTTTAGCTTTATATACTTATGATGAATATATCGAACTTAATAAAGCTTTAGATTATG
>CAMEOO010000049.1 GCA_945929875.1 uncultured Caryophanales bacterium | reverse complement strand
ATGGCAGGAGTGGCAGGAATCGAACCCGCAATAACGGTTTTGGAGACCGTTGCTATGCCATTTAACTACACTCCTATGTAATGGCTAAAGAGATTTAGCCACCTTACTAACTAGAGCCATTTCAACTCTACCAGCAAAGTTTGTTTTAAAATGTTTCATAATAGAAGGAATAGATTTATCATCTAGTTTCATGATTTCTTCTTTAATTTCTTCTTCAGATAACATTTTTGGAAGATATTTTCTTAAGACTTCCGCTTGATGTTCAATATCTTTTGCGGTTTCTTCTCTTCCGGCTTTTAAGTAGTTTTCTTTTTCATCAGCAAGTTCTTTAATAGTTTTCATGATGATTTGAATCATGTCAGCGTCAGTAATTTCTTTTCCGCTTTCTCTTAAAGAAATGGATTGAAGTAAATACTTATTAACAACGATATCATATACAGCCCTTGCGGATGTATCTTTTTCTCTCATCGCCACCATTTTAGCTTTCTTGATTTCATCAATTAACATATTAATCACCTCTAAAAGCAATTAACATTTTAGCAAATAACAAAGTAAGTATCAAGAACTTTTTTACGCTCTTTCTAAGTATTGATCTGTGAGTTCTTGTAGTTCTTCTTCTAAGGAAGAAATCATCTCATCGATTTCTTTCATTTTTTTAGAGTCAGAATAAACTTCTTCATCAAATTGAGATTTTTTTAGCTTTTCGATTTTTTCTTCCGTTTTAGAAATTTTTTCTTCTAATTTACCAAGAGAAATATTATTCTTTGGCTTTTGATAAACTTTCTTATCTTCTTTTTTATTTGAGGTGACTACTTCTTCTAAATCAAATAAGTTTTTTTCTAATTCCTTAAAGTCTTGATAATTACCTTCATGATAGTAAGATTTACCACCACTGAAGTATAAAATCTTATTAGCGATTTCATCGACGAAGTGACGATCGTGAGAAACAAAGATAATGGTTCCTTCATAATCATCTAACGCGCGAATTAGAGCTTGCTTAGTAATGATGTCTAGATGATTTGTAGGTTCATCAAGTAGTAATAAATCGTAATCTTTCAAGATGATTTTAGATAAGACAAATCTCATCTTTTCCCCTCCAGATAACATATCTAAGGTTTTAAAGAAATCATCATCGGAGAAGTTGAATTTACCTAAATGATTATATATTAATTTTTCTCCCATCATTGGAAAATCTTCCATGTAAGATTCAACAAGAGTTTTATTTCCTTTTATATCAAAATGATGTTGAGTGATGTAACCAATATTAGTAGGTCGATATCTTACAAGTTGTCCAGAAAGAGGATTAAGTTCACCCATGATGCATTTTAGTATGGTAGTTTTTCCAGTTCCATTATCACCCATGATGGCTAAACGATCTTTACCAAGCACTAAAGCGTTGATGTCACTAACTAATACTTTATCTAATGAATATCCAATATTCATATGTTCAAAGCCTATAATTTTCTTACCTAATAATGAATCACCTTTAAAGTTAATTCTAATAGCCTTTTCTTCACCTTGAGGTTTTTCGATGATCTTCATGTGATTAAGTTTATTGATTCGATCTTTAGCTCTAGAGACAAATCTTGGTTTAGGCATAAAGAATTCGATAAATCTTTTCATTTTAGCGATTTCTTTTTGTTGATTATTATATGCTTTTAATTGAGTTTCATAACGAGTTCTTTTCTCATTGACATAATAATCGTAATTACCTTTATAGTAAGATAATTGATGATTTTCAATTTCGTAGATTTTATTAGCTAAGGAATTGATAAAATAACGATCGTGAGAAACAAAAATCAAAGTCCCATCATATCCTTTTAAATATTCTTCTAGCCATTCGATAGTTGATAAATCTAGATGATTAGTGGGTTCATCTAGTATTAGTAATTGAGGCTTTGATAAAAGAAGTTTAGCAAAACTCATCTTAGTTTTTTCTCCACCGGAAAAAGTGTTAATCTTACGAGAGTAATCTTCTTTTTTAAATCCAAACTTTGATAAGAACATATCAATTAAATAATGATAGTCATATCCATTATTTATTTGAAAGTAATGTTGTTTTTTTCCATAGTCGTCAATTAGTTTTTGATCATTAGGATTACTTGCAATTTTTTCTTCTAAAACTTGTAATTCTTTTTCAATTCTAATTAAGTCTTTAAAAACTAAAAGAGCTTCATCGTATAAGGTATTCTCTTCACTTTGAATAACTTCTTGAGATAAATATCCAATAGTTATTCCTCTTAGTAGATTGATATTACCTTTATTTGGGGTTTCCTTACCTAATATTAGTTTGATCAAAGTAGTCTTACCAGTGCCGTTAGTTCCGATAAAAGCTACCCGATCTTTTTCATAGATAGAAAAAGAAACATTATCAAAAATATCTTCGCTAGGAAAGCCAAAAGACATATTTTGAACTGATAAGATCGTTTGCACTTTTTTCACCCCGAATAATTTTAAATGATTTTTGAATATAAATAAATAAATTATTTAAATAATAAGCTAGATTTTATATAATTTTTTCAAATAGAAATCGAGGTAAATATATGTTTGATGTAAATAGAGCTTTTTCTTTATTAGAAAAAATTAGTTTTGAAAGATTGGGTGGTTCTAAAGAAGAACTTAAGGCTGCAGAAATTCTAATGGAAGAAATAAAAAAAGAAGGAGTAGAACCTCACTTAGAAGAATTTGAAGTTGACTATTCAGAAATTAAAGTAGCAAAACTATTTGTCGATGATAAAGAGATTCCTTGCACTGGTATTAAAATGAGTGGATCGACTTTAGAAGAAGGGATAGAAAAAGATCTAGTCTATATTGAAGAAGGATTAGATGTTAACTTAATAGATGTAGAAGATAAAATCGTTCTATTAAATGGAAGAATGATGCTAAAGACCTACAAAAAATTAGTGGAAAAGAAAGTAGCGGGCTTCATCGCTTTAGGTGGATCAGTTTACGATGACCTAGATAATACTGATTTAGATGAAATGGCAATTAGAAAAGTGATGTATGAAAATGGAAAGATACCAGGAGTATGCATTAGAGCTATCCACGCAGAAGAAATTATCTTATCTAATCCTAAAAAAGCTAAAATCATTTTAATCCAAGAAGAAGGAAAAGCGACTTCTAGAAATGTGGTTTGTGAAATTAAAGGTAGTGTGTACCCTAATCAAAAGATTGCCTTAACCGCTCATTATGATTCAGTAAGATTTTCTTCAGGTGCTTACGACAATGCTTCTGGAAGTGTCGGTATCATGGAACTATTCCACCACTTTGTTAAAAATCCACCTAAAAGAACTTTAGTCTTTATCTGGTGTGGATCAGAAGAGATGGGATTACTTGGATCTAAAGCTTATTGTGAAACTCATAAAGAAGAATTAAAAGACTTTGTCTTTTGCTTAAACATCGATATGATTGGCGTAGTTCTTGGAAAAGAAATTGCCTGTTGCACCAGTGAAATGGCTTTAGTTAACTACATCGATTATTTAGGAAAAGAGATTGGAATAGCAATAAGCGCAAAACAAGGAGTATATTCTTCTGACTCTACTCCATTTGCTGATAATGGAGTTCCAAGTGTCAGCTTTGCTAGAATCTCTCCTCAAGGAGGAGCAAAAATTCACTCTAGATTAGATGTAATTGATCATTTAGATAAGAATTCATTTAGTTCATCGTTAACTATTATGAATGAATTTATCGTAAGAATGGATAATTCTAAAGTTTTCCCAGTTTCAAGAGTAATTCCAGATAATATGAAATTAGAATTAGATTATTATAATTTTAGAAAAGAAAGACCATAAAATCACTTTTTTGAATTATTTTAATAAATATATATTATGGGGAATAAAAATCTTTAATTTTCTTAAAATATTAATTGCATTTAATTCCCCATTTTGTTATCATAAATAACGCGAATGAATTGGTTCCTTAGCCAAGTTGGTAAGGCAATTGACTGCAACTCAATGACCGTTGGTTCGAATCCGACAGGAACCTCCATTCAAGAATTCGAAAAATCGCAAAAAAAACTTGAATTAAAAATCTTGAAGTTGTATATTATATTAGCGTTGCGCTAATAGCTCAACTGGATAGAGTGTCAGACTACGAATCTGGAGGTTGCGAGTTCGATTCTTGCTTAGCGCGCCATTCGGGAAATAGCACAGCTTGGTAGTGCACCTGTTTTGGGAACAGGGGGTCGCAGGTTCAAATCCTGTTTTCCCGACCATTTAGCTTCCTTCAGAGAGTTTTCTCTCTGTTGTTATATACATGGGGCTGTAGCTCACCTGGGAGAGCGCCTGATTTGCATTCAGGAGGTAGAGAGTTCGATCCTCTTCAGCTCCACCATGATAAAGATTCACGGACTTAATCAGTCCGTTTTTTTATATATTAGAGACCTTCTTTGAAACGCCGACGGGCGTGTAATATTTTTCTTGTGAAGAAATTTTATAGATTAAGAATTTAATTTTACAAATAAATTAGATATTTTTTATTTTTTTTACATTTGTTCTATAAGTATAGAATTATATATTTCCTTTTTTGTATACTAAATAAGTAAACACAAGGAGACCCATTATGGAAATATTCTTAAGTCTACTAGCTTTATTAATCGGATGTGGAGTATTCATTAACGGAATGAATATGCTTAGTGACGGGCTAGAAAAAACTACTGGTAGAGGCCTAAAAAAACTATTAGGGAAAATCTCTAATAATCGCTTCGCAGGGGTTGGAATTGGTGCTGCGGTAACCGCCTTAATTCAAAGCTCTTCCGCCACTAGCGTTATGACAATCGGTTTTGTCAATGCTGGGGTAATGAGTCTAAGTCAAGCAACTGCGATAATTATGGGAGCAAACATCGGTACGACTATCACTGGTATTCTTGTTTCTCTTTCTTCATTAAATATCAATATATATTTCTCATTATTGACCTTTATCGGGGTTATTTTAATGTTCATTAAAAAAGATAACATTAAAAATATCGGTGCGATACTATGTGGATTTGGTTTACTATTTGTCGGATTAGATTTAATGGATAATACATTTAAAAATAACATTGAAGTTGTCAATTTCTTTGAAAATATCTTTTCTAGCATTAACTTTCCACTACTATTAATCTTTGTGGGTATTATCTTTACCGCTTTAATTCAAAGTTCATCCGCGGCTACTGGTGTCATCATCACTATGGTTGGCGCGGGAGCATTAACTGTAGGTGATGGCTTATTCATAATTTTAGGATCAAATATTGGAACTTGTATAACTGCATTAATTGCTAGTATTGGCACAAGTACCAATGCAAAAAGAACAGCATTTATTCACTTAAGTTTTAACCTACTTGGAACTATTTTATTTACGATTATTCTTTGGATCTTTAATGCTCAAATCGTAAGTGCATTAAATACTCTTCTACCAGGAAATACCCAAATGCAAATTGCTTGGTTCCACGTGATATTTAACTTAACCACAACAATCTTGCTTATTCCTTTTATTAATCATTTAGTAAAACTAGCGCAAATCGTTATTAAAGAGCCAAAAGGTAAAAACGCTCATCTTCATTTAAAATATGTCGATGATCACTTACTTCGTACTCCTTCAATCGCTCTTATGCAAGTTAAAAAAGAAGTTGAATATATGGCCAGTTTAGCAAAAGAAAATTTAGACAGATCATTTAATATTCTTTCTAGTCAAAACGATAAAGAAGCAAGTATCATCTTTAAAAATGAAGAAGTTATTAACTTTACTAATAATGAAGTTACAAAATTCTTGATTAAACTTTCTCCACTTGTAGATTCAACTAGTGAAAAGGTAATTGGTTCTTACTTCCACGTCGTCAACGATATCGAAAGAATTGGTGACCACGCAAAAAACTTTGTCGATATCGGCGTTAAAATGAAAAATGAAGAATTAGATTTCTCTTCTAAAGCTAAAGAAGAACTTAATCTGATGTATAAAAAAATATCAGAAATGTTTGATTTAGCGATGAATGCTTTTGACGATTCAGATAGATCCCCATTAGATGATTTAACTAAAGATGAAAATATCGTCGATGAAATGAAAGATCAATTATCTTCTCAACATTATTTAAGATTATCTCTTGGCGACTGTAAAATCGAATTAAGCGCATATTTTTACTCTACTGTTTCTGGTCTTGAAAGAGTAGGAGATCACCTTGTAAATATCGGCTATAGTATTTTAAACCCTACTGGATCTCAATCGATTGCTAAGCTTGAAAAATAACTGTTAGTATTATTTGTATAATTTATTTATAAAATTTATTTTTTTGTCGTTATAAGGAGGATATTTAATCATTATTTCTCTTTTCGATTTAACTAATAAACTTTTGTAATGAGAGAAAATTTCAAATGATTTTTTTCCATGGTAAGAACCCATTCCACTTCTTCCTACTCCTCCAAAAGGAAGGTTGTCGTTAGTTAAATGCATAATTGTATCGTTGATACAGCCTCCTCCATAAAAAGAATATTTCATAACTTTTCGTGCTTTCTTTTTATCTTTAGAGAAATAATAGAACGCTAATGGTTTTTCTAAACGATTGATTTTATCTAATAAGTCTTCTAAATTGTCAAAGATAATAACAGGCATAATAGGTCCAAATATTTCTTCTTTCATAATTTCATCTTTAAAATTGACATTATCCATAATTGTTGGTTCTAAAAGTAAGCCGTCAACTTTTCCTCCGAAAACCACTTTCTCTTTATCGATTAATGAAGTCACTTTATCAAGATGTTTTTGATTTATTAAATAAGGAAATGAATCGATAATTTTCCCATCAATATAATAGAATTTAACAATTTGTTCCTTTACTTTTTTAATAAATTCATCGTGGATATCTTTATGTACACATATATAGTCTGGAGCGACGCAAGTTTGCCCAGCATTTAAAAATTTTCCCCAAGTAATTCTTCTAACAGCAATGTCGATATCCGCATCCTTATCGACGATACAAGGAGATTTACCACCAAGTTCTAAGGTGACTGGAGTTAAGTAAACGCTAGCTTTTTGTAAGACTAATCTTCCTACTGTTTCTCCTCCAGTAAAGAATATGTAATCAAATCTTTGATTTAGTAATTCTTGATTTTCTTCTCTGCCTCCTAGAACCGTCCAAATTAGTTCTGGATGATTATACTCTTTAAACATCTCAAAAATTACTTTAGAAACATTACTTGTATAACTAGCAGGCTTTAATACTACTGTGTTTCCACTGGCTATTGCACCAATTAATGGTTCAAGAGTTAATTGTAAAGGATAATTCCAAGGAGCCATAATTAAAACTACTCCATATGGCTCAGTTACTATATAGCCTTTTGAAGGAAAGTTTACTATCGATGTTCTTACTCTTTTAACTTTTGATAATTTATCGATATGCTTAATCATATAATTAATCTCTTGAATAACCATAGAAAACTCAGTGGTAATAACATCAAATTCACATTTATTATAATCTTTTTTAAAAGCGATAATAAATTCTTCTTTGTATTTAAATAATAAATTCTTTATTTCTAATAACACTTTTTTTCTAAACTTAACATCGTAAGTTTCTTTTGTATAAAAATACTCTCTTTGCTTAGAGACAATTTCTTTAATTTCCATTTTTTTACCCTCAAATAGAGTATAACACATAAATAAATAAAAGCATCTTTTTAAATATTTGTTTATATGATTCATTTTTCAACATTTTTTTTAAAATGTTGTTGACAATCTAGATTTTATTACATAAAATAATACTCGTCTTTGGGGCTGTAGCTCACCTGGGAGAGCGCCTGATTTGCATTCAGGAGGTAGAGAGTTCGATCCTCTTCAGCTCCACCAAAACGAGGTAAATACGAGAGTTCAATTTCTCGTTTTTTTATATCTATGTAAACGTAAAAGATTTCCAGACTCGAACCAAAAAACCTCTTGAAAT
>CAMEOO010000048.1 GCA_945929875.1 uncultured Caryophanales bacterium | reverse complement strand
ACGATGATAAAGAAGTGGAGTCAAATCTTAATTACATCAACTGTGAAACAAGAGCTGATGCAGAAAAAAGAAGAAAACTAAAAAAAGAATGGGACGAAGATCATAGAGATGAATTTGGATTCGTTCATGGTGAAAATCCTTACGAGAAACCAAGAAGGCTAGAAAGTCTAGATGCGTTTCATGGTGAGGATGATTTTGATGAAGATAAATCAAAAATTCTTTACGAGATTGCAACTCAACAAGAAAGAGATAATGAAGATCCATATATAGAAATTAGAGAAGCGGTACATTCATTTGTTTCAACTTTGCCAGATTCAATGAAAGAACTTTATAGACTCCTTTATATAGAAGAATATAAGCCAGTGGAAGCTGCCAAGATTTTAGGAATCAAAGATGGCACACTTTCTGAAAGAAAGAAATTATTAAAAGAGAAAATTAAAAAATATTTGAAAGATAACCCTAACTTTTCTCACTTTTTTACCGACTAAGACCTAGAAGGAAATGAGCCTTCTAGAAAGCGAGGTATTAGGTATGCAAAAGAAATTGCATAAGGTTCGCATCTCTTTAGCGGACCAAGATGGTGGAAACACCAATGTGATCGAAAGCATGACCGAGACTATTCCAAAGAAATGGTTCAACAAGCTATTTAACGGTAAAAGAAAAGTCTTGATCATTGCACCAAGCGAATCCGTAACAGGAATTGAGATTTTTGAAAAGAAAGGAGGGTTAGAAAGTGCCAGAACCAATAATGCACAGTAAAGTCTTTCAATGTTCAAAAGCCCATCGTTGGCTAAATTGTTTCTTATCGGCAAAGTTCAATGAACAGCCTGGAAATAGTGATAATCCAAGGACATTATTTGGAACAGAGTCTCACTCTATCGGTGCAGCGCTTATCCTAGAATCTCTTAATTTAAAAGATTATGAAGAAACAAAAAGTTCTAGTGAATTAATCAAAGAAGCAACGATGTACGATGACGAAATGAAAGAAATAACTGAAGGTTATGCAAGTTTTGTCGTAGGCATTTATGAAGCTGAAAAAAGAAGAATTGGACACGATCCATTTATTACTGTCGAGCAACATCTAGATTTAGATATTGATGAAGACGCTGGTGGGACAATGGACTGTGGAATCATTGCTGGTGACACATTGATCGTAATTGATCTAAAAACTGGATTCACACCTGTTAGCAGTGGTCCAACAGAAAACAGTCCATTCAATGAGCAACTAGGTCTTTATGGCTATGGGTTCTACCAAACTTATAAGGATATTTATTCTGAAATTAAAAAAGTAAGACTTGTTATTTATCAACCTACTTGTAAGAACACAAATGAATTTGAAACTACAGTTGATGAAATAATCAAGTTTAGAAATGAACTCATAATGCCAGCAGTAAAAAAGATTAATGAACTTAGTGATGAAGCAAATCCAGGTGATTATTGTCGCTATTGTCCTATCAACGCAAGATGCTCTAAGCGTGCAGAAATTTTAAAAGTAGTGGAATCAAAGAAAGATAAAACCCTATTAAGTAATGAGGAAATCGAAGCTATCCTTCCTAAACTTGATGAGATTATCGATTATGTTACGGACTTAAGAGATTACTGCTTAAAGAAAGCTATCTCTGGCCATAAATGGTCAGGTTATAAATTAGTCGTTTCAAAAGTTTCTAGAAAGATCAGTGATGAAAAAGCGGTAATAAAAATTTGCGAACAAGAAGGAGTAGATCCTTACGCAAATAAGAAACTTGCTGGTATCACTGAACTAACTAAGAGACTTGGTAAAGATAAATTTAAAGAAAAAATAAATCCTTATATCACTATTCAAGAGGGCTCATATGTCCTTGTTCCAAATAGTGATTCTAGAGAAGAAATTAATGTTAATAAGGAGGAAAAAAATAATGAAGTTTAACATTGAAATTGGAATTCAAAAACGTCCTATAAAGACGGTAATCATGGGATGTGAGGGTATTGGAAAATCAACTCTTGCCTCACAATTTCCTAATCCATTATTTATTGATACAGAAAATGGAACTAACCATTTAAATGTTAGAAGAATCGTATGCAATAAGTCGTGGTCAGATCTTTTAGAAATTGTTAATGAAGTAATTAAAGAACCTACCATTTGTAAATCTTTAGTTATTGATACTGCCGACTGGGCTGAACAATTAGCTGAAGAAGCAGTGTGTATTAAAAACCGTGTAGCCTCTATTGAAGCTATCTCATATGGCAAAGGTTACACCTATGTAGCTGATGAATTTACCACGCTATTGAAGCTACTTGATAAGTGCATTGAAGTTGGAATTAATACAGTGTTTACCGCTCATGCAAAGCCAAGAAAATACGAACTTCCAGAAGAACAAGGTCAATTTGATCGTTGGGAAATGAAGCTCTCAAAACAAGTGGCTCCATTACTAAAAGAGTGGTGCGATATGCTTCTCTTCTGTAACTATAAAACGTTTGTAGTAACAAGCGAAAATAATACAAAAAAAGCAAGTGGTGGAAAGCGTGTAATGTATACCACTCATAATCCATGTTGGGATGCTAAAAATCGTTTCAATTTACCAGACGAATTAGAGTTAAACTTTGCTTCAATTGCACATTTATTTAGTGAAGAAAATGTCAAAAAGCCTGCTAATCCTAAGGAAAATGAAGAAAAAGCAGAGCAAAGACCACTTGTTAGTAAAGTTAGAACATTGCTTAGTGAAGCTAATATTGAAGAGGCTGATTTAGTTAAAATCGCTGCGTCAAAAGGTCACTATAAAGAAGCTAAAAATATCGAGGAATATCCAGATGATTTCTTATCTCGTTGGGTAATTCCTAACTTTAAGAAAATTGTCGAATTAATCAATGCAACAAAGGAGAATAAATAACTATGACTAATATTGATAACAGCGTCATGGATTGGAATGACGTAATTGAAGATGATGGACAAGAGTTCGTCTTATTGCCTGAAGGGGATTATAACTTCGTTGTTACTAATTTTGAAAGAGGAAGATTCCCTGGCAGTGCAAAAATTCCTGCTACAAATAAAGCAACAATATCTATTCAAATTTTCTCTGAATTGGGTGTTGCCTCAATGAAATTTGACTTGATTCTTTCTAAGGCACTTACTTGGAAACTATCTGCTTTCTTCCGTTCAATCGGTCAAAAGAAACGTGGCGAAAAAATCACTATGGATTGGAATAAAGTTCTTGGTGCAAAAGGTAGAGCTCATATTAAACAAAAGGTATATACAAACCAAGCTGGTGAAGAAAAAACTATCAATGATCTCGATTACTTTATCGACTACGACGAGAAATATTTTAGTGAAGTAGTGGATGATAAAGATCTCCCTTTCTAAGAGGTGAACGCTATGCTTAGACCTTATCAAGTTGAGGCTGTTAATGCGATTCAAAATGAATGGAATAATGGTAATAAAAAGACTTTGTTAGTTCTTCCAACAGGTACTGGAAAAACTATCGTATTCTCGGATGTTATTAAAAACCAAGTTCAAGATGGATCAAGAGCATTAATATTAGCCCATCGAGGTGAGTTATTAGATCAAGCAGCAACGAAACTTAAAGAGCAAACAGGATTAGACTCGGCTTTAGAAAAAGCTGGGTCTACCTCCTTAGGTTCTAAGTACAATGTTACTGTTGCGTCCATACAATCACTCTCTCAAATAAAAAGATTAGATAAATTTCCTGCAGATTATTTCAAAACTATAGTTGTTGATGAAGCACATCATGTTTTATCGGATACTTACCAAACTGTCTTATCTCATTTTAATCAAGCAAATGTTCTAGGTGTAACTGCAACTCCCGATAGAGGTGATCAAAAAAACTTAGGTCAATATTTCAACTCTAAAGCTTATGAATATTCAATGAGACAAGCAATTAAAGAGGGTTATTTATGTCCAATTAAAGCTCAAATGATACCTCTTAAATTAGATATTAAAAGCGTAGGCATGAGTAATGGCGATTTTGCAGTTGGTGATATTGGTACATCCTTAGAACCATATTTAAATCAAATAGCTGTTGAAATGACGAAGTACTGTAAAGATAGAAAAACAGTCGTATTCTTACCACTAATTGAAACTTCTCAAAAGTTCTGCGAATTACTTAATCTTCATGGTATTAGAGCAGTTGAAGTAAATGGCAAAAGTCAAGATAGAACAAAAGTAATTAAAGATTTTGAAAATGGTGAATATGACGTTTTGTGTAATTCCTGCCTTTTAATTGAAGGATGGGACTGTCCCGCAGTTGATTGCGTTATCGTTTTAAGACCAACAAGAGTTCGATCTTTATATCAACAGATGATTGGAAGAGGCACAAGACTCTATCCAGGGAAAGAGAATTTATTAATTCTAGATTTCCTTTGGTTAACTGAACGTCACGATTTGTGTAAGCCTTCTTCTCTAATTTCAAAGGATGATGACATCGCTTCTAGAATCAATAAAAAACTTATGGATACTGATTCAGCAATTGACTTAATTGAAGCAGATGAAAGCTCAAATAGAGATGCCATTGAAGAAAGAGAAAGAGCACTAGCAAAACAACTTAGTGAAATGAAAAAGAAGAAACAAAAACTTGTTGATCCTATTCAATACGCTTTCTCTATCGAAGCTGAAGATTTAGCTAACTATGAACCAACATTTGCTTGGGAAATGGGACCTGCTACTGATAAACAAATCGAGTGTCTTGAAAAGCTAGGAATCTGCGCTGATGAAGTCAAAAACGCTGGCTTGGCGAGTTTATTAATCGAGAAATTAACTAATAGAAGAAATGAAGGACTAGCAACTCCTAGACAAATTCGTTACTTAGAAAAAGTAGGATTCGTTCATGTTGGATTATGGTCCTTTGATGCCGCTACAAAAATGATCAATCGTTTAGCAGCCAATAATTGGAAAATACCATGGGAAATAGATGTAAAACGCTATCACCCATAGAAAGGAAGTATTATGGATTCAAATAAGAATATATTAGAAGCATTGGATTATATCGATGTATCTACACTTTCATATTCAGAATGGATCGCTGTTGGAATGGCCCTTAAAAGTGAGGGCTTTTCTTGCAGTGTCTGGGATAACTGGTCAAAGAATGATAGTAGATATAAAGCTAATGAATGTGAAAGAAAATGGGATTCATTTAATGGTTCAAAAAGTCCTATTACTGGTGCGACTATTATGCAAATGGCCAAAGATAGAGGCTATTTAAGTTTTAGTGATAGTGGTGCTTTAGATTGGAATGATGAAATTTTATACGATGGAAAAGAGGAAGATAATACACATAAATTATCACCAACAGAACAACTAATAACTTATTTAGAGACTTTGTTTCATGATGATGAGTATGTTGGTTATGTTACTGATGATGTTTGGAATGATGGTGAAAAATATAATCCAGGAAAGGGCTACTTTGATAGAACTGCTGGTGAGTTAATTGCTTCCCTTAAAAAACATAAAGATGATATAGGAGCAGTTATTGGTGATTGGAAAGAATGTGGTGCTTGGATTCGTTTTAACCCTATCGAAGGAGGAGTAAAAAACGAGAATGTCACACGCTTTGGTTATGCCTTAGTTGAGTGTGATGAAGTTTCATTAGTAGAGCAAGAAGCAGCCTATAAAAAGTATGAATTACCTATTGCGTGTTTAGTTTATAGCGGAGGAAAATCGCTCCATGCAATAGTTAAAATTGATGCTCCAAATTTTGAAGAATATCGAAAAAGAGTGGGGATTTTATATAGTTTTTTAGAAAATCATGGTTTAAAAATAGATAAACAAAACAAGAATCCATCACGCCTTTCAAGAATGCCAGGAGTTACTCGAAATGGAAAAGAACAAACCCTTCTCGCTACCAATATTGGACGTACTTCTTGGAATGATTGGTTAGACTTTCTAGAAGGGGAAGAAGACGAATTAGCTGGTATAGAATACCCTGCAGATTTAATAGATAATAGACCACCTTTAGCACCTGAGCTTATTGGAGGTTTACTACGTAAAGGTCATAAAATGATCGTAAGTGGAGCTTCAAAATCAGGTAAATCGTTTTTACTGATTGAACTAGCAATTTCAATTTCAGAAGGATTAGATTTTTTAGATTTCAAATGCCAAAAAAGCAATGTTTTATACGTTAATTTGGAAATTGATAGACCTTCTTGCTTCGATAGAATTTTTAAGATTTATGATGCTCTTGGAATTAAAAAACCTACTAAAGGAGCTTTATCAGTTTGGAATTTAAGAGGTCACGCAATGCCACTTGATAAACTTGTACCAAAGCTTATTAGAAGAACCAAAGGACGAGATTTTGATTGCATCATCATTGACCCAATTTACAAAGTTATAACCGGTGATGAAAACAATGCTTCCGAGATGGGATATTTTTGTAATCAATTTGACCGTATTGCAGATGAAACAGGTGCAAGTGTTATTTATGCTCACCATCATAGTAAAGGTGCACAGGGTGGTAAAACTGCTCAAGATAGATCAAGTGGAAGTGGTGTGTTTGCTAGAGATCCTGATGCGATTGTTGACTTAATTGAAGTTGAGATTCCAGATGAACAAAAAGCAGAACTAGTCGATGATCAAACCGATACCGCTTGGCGTATGAGCTTTGTTACGCGTGATTTTGCTGAACCAAAGAATAGAAATATCTGGTTTAAATACCCGCTTCATGTAATGGATAAAACAGACAAAGTTAAGAAAATGCTATCTCGTGGTGACCCTAAACTAAATCTTAAACAATTTAAAGACGGCTCAATTAAAACTAATGAAGATAAGCTTGAGGAGATTGAAGATGCATTTAATATTGTGGCTATGGGAAGCGATAGTTGTGATGTTAAAGATATAGTTGAATATCTATCAGGTAATGGAGATAAGCCAGATACTATTCGAAGAAAACTCTATAGAACAATAAAGGAAATTGAGTCAGATTTTGTCATTAAAGATGGAGTGATTTTCAAAGGTAGAAAGGAGGGTAAAAAGTAGCTTCTGTGACACCGGGACACCCGCTTATATATATAAATGTCCGTCACAATAAAAAAGAGACGAGTACGTTTGACAGAAATAGCACGTGATATCGGCTTAGATTGGCCGATAATCACTTACGCCATTTCGTCAAACTCAAACCCAGCGGTGTCAAAGAAAAAAAGAAAAAAAGAAAGCTACGAAACACGATATGAAGATGTTCTTAATGTTAGATCCGCCAACTACGACGGCTCAAATGAAAAAAATAGGAATTGTGCATGGTAAGCCTTACGTGTATACCCCTGAAAATGTAAAGAAGGCTAAAGACGAAATAATAAAACACCTAGCTCCGTTAAGACCTAAATCTCCTCTTCTTGGTCCATTAGAACTTCGAGTTAACTGGTTATTTGATAAAGGTAAAAGACATAAGCACTTAGAGTGGCGAGTCACTAAACCAGATACTGATAACTTAGAGAAACTTCTAAAGGACTGCATGACTGAGCTTGGCTTCTGGGAAGATGATGCACAGGTGGTAAAAGAGTATGTTGACAAGATTTGGTCTAGTGATCCAGTTGGCATAGCAATAGAAATAATCGAACTTGATAAATTTAAGGAGGTGGACTTTGATGAACGCTAAAGAGTATTTAGAACAAATAAGAGAATTAGAACACAAAATTTACTGCATGAAGTTACGTTCTGAATATTACGATAAAATGTCACTATCCATTCCTGGACCAACTTACGGTGAAAAAATAGGTTCTAATCCAAATCGTAATACTGAAGCTCCCTTTATGAAGTGGCTATTCAAAAAAGATGAAATAGATCGTGAAATTATCAAATTAGTAGAAAAACTAAATTCATTAAAGGCAGAAGCACTTGTTAAAATTGAGGCTTTGGAAAATGAAGATTATAAAACTATTTTGGTAAAGAGATATATTGAAGGTTGTAAATGGGATGACATTGCTGATTTAATATGTGTCTCAAAATCAACTTTAAAAAGATGGCATGAAGATGCTTTAAATTCATTAAATATGTGTTAGGTCTTGATTTTTTTGGTGGGTATAATAAAATATATACTATATTAAGGAGTTTTAACTATTAATAAATCAAGTAAAAATTTATAAACATACCAA
>CAMEOO010000047.1 GCA_945929875.1 uncultured Caryophanales bacterium | reverse complement strand
TATTTCTATGTTTTTCATCATCTCTAGCAAATCCTAAATCGACAAAGTCAGTAGTTTTTGTTCCCTTTTTCTTTTGTCTAAACCAAGGAATAAGGGTGAATCCTAACATTACTAAAATTAAGAATAAGTACCATACTAAGAAACCATTACCTATAGTCATCTTAAATACTTTTTCAGGAAAAGGCATTAAACCATGTCCTAGTTGAGTTAAGAACGGATAGGTAAGACCTGATATCAATACTGTAATAAGTGCTCCTTTATAGAATTTCCACCCTTTCTTTACTTTTTCTGGTCTATTTGGAACACCTTGGAAAACAGTTGCAAAAAAAGGAATTTCCTTTAAGCACATCGCCATAGCAACCGTAGAAGCAATACCACATAACATCGCCACTAGAACTAGGACTTCTTTTACCATAAAGATTTGCTTAGTAGAAGCAATTGGTGAAACAAGTCCATAAGAATTAAAGAACCAATCAATAACAGATCTAACTGCGTTTTTATCGTGAGTTGCTAATCTGTGATTAGTGATAATATATTCATTTCTAACTGAAGTTCCACTTGCAAAATCTTCATGGAATGTTTTATTAAATTCAGCTTCAGAAGAACTTACACCTAAGAAGTTTGATCTAATTTCGTTTTTCGCTGTTTCTTCTAAAACAGGAGTTTTAATGTAATCGCGGAAGTAATTAAATTCATCATATTTTGAAGTAATTAATAATACGTTATTCCAGTGAATATCTGGTGTACCATCATTATCTACATCATAAGCTAATCTTCCTTGAGAATCTCTTGTCGTTTTAAATAATTCACCACATTGAAGCGCGGTAGCTCTTGGTTCGATTGCAGTTCCAGAATAAGCCGCGCCAACTGTCCAAGAAGCCCAAGTACCCATTGAGTGCCCAGTAACCGCCATTTTTGTATTATCTACATAACTCAATCTAGATAGCCATCCATAAGCTGCGGTTCCACCCATGGAAGAATCTCTAATATGTGCAGCATCTTCTTTTGAAATTGTCGTTTGAGTTTCAAAGTCAAAAGAATTTGAATAATAATCACTGAAGAATGATAAATTAGAGAAATTCATCATAACTTTATATCTAGTTACTCCTCCAATTTCTAGATATGATTTACCATATTCATCGTAACCATAGTTTGTCGTTACTTTATGATTGACATATCCTCTTTCAATCATACCTGCATTAGTGGATCCGTGACCATATTCATCTATACATAACGCAACTACTCCTCGACGAGCTAGTTCAAGAGCGTATGCAGCGGAAGTTTCATGGTCATTTTGATATCCGTGTAGGCATAAAACTGCAGGAAGTTTGTTGGTTTCGCTAGCCTCCTTAGGTATATACATCTTAAATCCGATGTTGACCTTTTCTCCACTGTCTAGGATTTCAGTTTCAATAACTCCACTTTCAACCTTAATCTTTCCAAAATCGGTTTGGATTCCACTAGAAACGCTAATAGAGATTATTGAAACAATTAATAAAGAAAATAGTACTACTAATTGTTTCCACGCTCTTTTTACATATAGTAGAAGCGCATCTAACACTTTTTTCACATTATGATTCCCTCTCTTTCTAATTAAATGATAACACCTAAATTTCATCTTAACAATACGCTTTTTTTACCATTATTCTTAAAATGATATATAATAAAGAAAAGAGGTTATATATGAAAAAGTGCATTATTATTTCCGATTCTTTCAAAGGAACCCTTTCTACTTTTGAAATCATTAATCTATTTAAAGAAGGAACTAAAGAGATTTTTCCAGAATGTGAAGTAGTAGGCTTTCCTATTGCCGATGGAGGAGAAGGAACAATGGAAGCTTTCGCCTCTTCTTTAGTCGGTGAAAAAATAACTATCGACAGTGTAGATAGTAATAATTCTCCTATAAAAGCCACTTATTTTATTTCAAATAATGTTGCATACATGGATGTAGCAACATGCATTTATCTAGTTTCCACAAAGATTAAAAATCCTTTTATTACTACTTCTTATGGGGTAGGTTTAATGATAAAAGATGCAATAATAAAAGGATGTAAAAAGATAATCATCGGCTTAGGAGGTAGTTCTACAAATGATGGAGGAGCGGGACTTCTTTCTGCCTTAGGTGTTAAATTTTTTAATGAAGAAAACAAAGAGTTTGTTCCAACAGGAAGAACGTTAGACCAAATCATATCTATCAATACAAGCGAACTAGATAGATTAATTAATAATGTTGAAATAATTGGAATGTGCGACGTATCTAATCCATTATTATTTGAAAATGGAGCTTCTAGAATTTATGCTAAGCAAAAAGGAGCAACAGAAGAAGAAACATTTATACTAGATAAAAAAATGAGTGCTTATCATAACATCATTTTAAAACAAGGTTACAAAGATTATTCTTCTTTTAATGGTGCAGGAGCTGCAGGAGGAATCGGTTATTCTATTATCACTCTATTACACGGAAAACTAGAAAAAGGCATCAAGGTATTATTAGAAGCTCTTAATTTTGAAAACAAACTAAAAGATGTAGATGTTATCTTCACAGGAGAAGGAAATATCGATTCTCAAACCTTAAATGGCAAGGTAGTCGATGGAATTAGAGAAGTTGCTTCTTTACATAAAATACCTGTTGTTGTTATTGCTGGTGGGGCTGATCTTAACACCGAAGAAATGATAAAAGATCCTATTAAAGCCATTGTAACTACAACTAGAAAACCAATGGAGTTTTCAAAGTTAAAGCCTTATTCAAAAGAATTTTATCTTTCCACAATAAGAAACACGTTAAGGTTAATTAAATTAGGTATGGAGATTAATAAATAATCTTTTTGTTCGATTTATTTTTTTATCAAAATGTGAAGTTAATTTAATAATGTCCTGTTTTTAATTTTCACTTCCGAAGTAAACTCTCTACATTTAATACCTATGTTTTCATAAAAACCTCATATTCTAAACGTAAAGCGTCCTTAGAATATGAGGTAATTTTTCTTCTTATTAATTATATCTAAAATTAAAAAAATTAATTTATATAGTTATCGAAATATCCTTGGACTAAAACTACTGGTGTCCCTTTATCGCCTGATCCGCTAGTTAAATCGCAAAGTGATCCTATTAAATCAGTAAGTTGTCTTGGAGTAGTTCCTTGAGATGCCATATTTCCAACTAAACTACCACTCTTAGATCTAATTTTATTTGAAATTGCTTCTTTTAATGCTTCTCCACTTAAATCTTTAAAATCGTTATCCGCTAAGTATTTTAATTTAAGTTCGTTTGGTGTACCAATCAACCCATCAGTAAAAGCAGGAGAAACAACAGGATCGGCTAATTCCCAAATTTTTCCTTTTGGATCTTTAAACGCTCCATCACCATAAACCATTACTTCTACATGTTTTCCAGTTTGGTCCAATACTCTCTTTTGAATTTCTAATACTAAATCCTTACATTCTCTTGGAAATAATTTGATTTTATCTTCTGTTGATTTATTAGAGCCTAATAATCCATAGTTTGTATTATAACCACTTCCATCGATTGGTTTATTTAATACTTCATCTAAACTATAAACAATTTCAGCGCCACCTTCTTTTAATATTCGCTTTGTTCTTTGGCGAGTATGAATATCACAATTTAGAACCGCTTTAGTGTAGTTTAATATCGCTTTTGCTTGATTTGCAAATACTATTTCAACTTCACATCCCTCTGATTTAATTAAATTTTCATAATATTCGACATAATCAACACCAGTAAATTCATGCTTATTATATCCAAATAACTTACGATATTCTTCCAAAGATAAAATAGTTGAATAAGGATTGATATTAGCCTCATCAATCATATCGATACTTACTAGCTCATTACCTACTTCATCAGAAGGATAGCTAAGCATTAAGACTATTTTTTTAGCCCCACGAGCTATTCCTTTTAAACAAATCGCAAAGCGATTTCTAGATAAAATTGGAAAAATAACCCCTATTGTTTGATCATTAAATTTCTCTTTAATATCTTTTGCTATATCATCTACTGTTGCGTAATTTCCTTGCGCTCTAGCCACAATAGATTCGGTAATTGATATTACATCTTTATCATGTAATTGAAACCCTTCAATTTCTGATGCTTCAATAACACTATCAACTACAATTGATGCTAAATCATCACCTTCACGAATTATTGGACAACGGATACCACGTGATACTGTTCCTACTCTTCTTTCTCTTCCCATTTTTAATTCCTCTCTAAGAACATAACATTATTTTAAAACAAGAACATCATACAAACAATAATTTCAAAACAATGAAGATTAATTATTCTAAATTATTATGAAGGCAAAGTAAAAACAATTAATAAAAGAATAAAAAGTGTTATTCACAAATCCTATCTACCATTTGTATAAATAACTCTTTTGTATAAAACGATAGATCTTCATTTTTAAATACAAATCGCGCTGCATCTTTTTTAACTTGGCTAAAATCTACGTTTTTAAATTGCTCTTTTAACATATTTCTTAATACACAAATATCAAATGATTCCGATTTACTAATTTTACCTGTTTCTACAAGTTTATTTCTTAAATAACTTAAATTTGGCTTAACTCTTTTTTGTATATAAAATAAGAAATCATAATAATCTCTTCCTTTTACAGTATTCTTGTAGTTTCTACATAAGATAGCGTGGAGTTTCCCCGCAAATAAACTAGGTTCATCTAAGACTACAATTTGTGCAAATTCTGGAATATCTAGCCACTTACTCTCTGTATTAAAACCAAGTGAAGGATGGCAATCTATTTCAAATTTTACTTTCAATACTTCATCTTTATGAAGAGAACTAACAATTGAATCGTTTAACTTTAGACTAATAAACGTGTGATAGGTATTAAGTTTTGCAAATGCACTTTCAATTGGAGTTTTTATTTTTTTAATTTTTGTCACTATTTCTAAATCTAGTCCATAAGATAAAGCCACTTCTTTAATTTTATTAATATATGGTTCAATAGAAAAATTAGGATCAACATCATTTAACGTGAAATCTAAGTCCTCAGAATATCTATTTAATCCATAGAATATGCGTAAGGCTGTTCCTCCATAAAAACTAGCTTTTGTGAAAAAACCACTTCTACTAAGACCAACTAAAATTATAGATTGAACCACTTCTCTAACTATCGCTTTTGTTTCATCAATAGTCGATGGATTGTACGACTTAATAATTTGCTCAATTGATGTTACCATTTTTCTTTCCCTCTCTTATATATCTTGATAAAGTATTAATTGTATTTGAACGATAAAGCGGCGCTATTTCTATAATAAAATTAAAGTCTAATTTATAGAATTCATCTTCATCTATTCTTAAATCTTCAAACAAAAGAACTTTTAACTCTTTTATTGATCTAACCGGATATTTAGAATATAAGATATCGCATAATGCTTTTTCTTTAGACGCAATTTTATATCTTAATCCTGATTCATTTTTTTCGTAGGTTATTCCATAAGGAAAAACTTCATTAGGAACGCTTCTATATTCAAATGTTACTTCTTTCGTAACGTATGTTTTGTTATTCTTTTTGTTGAAGCAAGCTGATGTATAAACAGATACATGTTCAGGAATAAGACCATAGTGATAAAGAGCATACTCAAAAGAAATGTATGATGGTTCATAACATACATTAGCGATTATAGGAGCATCTACTTTTATATTATCAGTATATAAGCCTCTTTTTACTCTTACTAGTCTTTCTTTACTTACTTCTATTGATATTTTTTGATTAATGTTAGAATACTTAGAATATTTATTCTTTAAAGAAGTAGAATCGTATATCATCGTTAGTTCACCACCGTTAATCTTATTTTATAATATTTTCTATGGCAAAACAACATATAATATTTGCAATTAAAAATAAATTATTCCTAACTTATGTTTTTTTCCCTATATTCATTTTCTTTGGGAAAATAATATTTTAAGTAATACTATAGAATATCAAAAAACGTTCAAAAAAAAGTAAATTTGCCGCTTTTTCGTGTAATTTTCAATAATTTCTTGTAGGTTTTTATCGTTTGAAAATGTAGGTAATTATTGTATTATATCCATACATTAATAAATCAAAAAAAATAGAAAAATGAAAAATATTGAGGTTATGCTGCGTTTTTAATAAAAAAAGACGCTTAACATTCCTAAAGCAACGAATAAAGTAGGTATCATTACAATTGATCCATATTTTAAAAACATTAAGAATGAAAATTTTATATCTTGTTTTTTAACAAGATCCATAAACATAATTCCTGCTAAAGCCCCAACCGGAGTAAAAAATGCACCTAAATTGCTACCTATAATTGTGCTATAAATAGCTTGGTTTCTTAAGGCGTCATTTGGTAAATTTATGATATTTGAAAATAAAACACTCATAGGAATATTATTAATTAAGTTACTTGCTAAAAATGAACTTGTTCCATATTTTAAAATTAAATTATCTTCTCCTAAAAAGTTTCCAATAATTTCTGTAATTCCTTGTTTGTTTAATGCTAAAACTATGACAAACATCGAAATAACAAACGGAATTAAAGTAAAAGGAAGTCTTTTTGTTGTATTTAAAATAATTTTTAAGCTTTTATGTCTAACTAAATGGGTAATTATTATAGAAATTAACAATACTCCAGCACAAATTATACATATTAACCACATATCAAAACTAATATATGAAGATAAAATTAACAAAATTAAACACGAAAATAAAGAAACTAAACCAAAAGTAAGATCTAACTTACTTTTAATTTTAACTTGTTCTACACTTGCTTCAATTTTGATAGATAAACTTTTATAAAAAAGTAAAAACATTATTCCAAATTGAACAACTCCACAAACTAAAGTTGGCAACCACATTGCTTCAAGATAAGAAAGAAAATCTATATTTGATGATGTAGCTAAATATATATTTGTTGGATTACCAATAATTAACATCATACTATATGTATTTGCTGCAGCAAACTCAGCAACCAAATATGGAATAGGATTAATTTTTGCATTTTTAGAAAAATAACAAATAAATGGGGTAAAAGTTAAAATAACAATATCGTTTGAAGTAAATACTGTAAGTACTGCAACCATTAAATAAAGGGTTAAAAATAAAAGTTTTTGATTGGATTTAAAATGTTTGACTAATAAGTTTGCTAAAAATCTAAAAAATCCTACTTCATCAAGGAAAATAGATAAGAAAGTCATCGAAATAAATAAAAGTAAAATCTTAATTGGGTTAATTGCTGAATCTTGAAATAGTCCACCGACAACATCATCAAAACCAACACAACCAAAACAGAGCATTAAAATTGCTCCGATAAAACAGATTATCCAATAAGTGCTGATCTCAAATTTCTTAATTTTTATCTTTGGAAAAAATAAGATAGAACAAATTAAAGAAACACAAGTAAGTACAGCAATTACAATCGTTTCAATCATCTCTTTCTCCTTTGTCAAACCAAGGAAAATTATACTCTTCGTTAACAATTTTTAAAATAGATAATATAAAACTAGTTTTATATTATTGTTTGTCTGTTACTACTTTTTTAAAAAATATTGAGGTTCTGCAGCGTTTTTTAAAAAAAGATACCTTATATAATTATTTTTACACTATATTCTAAGAAGTCCCCTATCTTCTATAAGTAGGGGATGAATTAGGTAAAAGAATGCTTTTTTTGTTTCCATGTAAAAATATTTATTTTCTTTTAATATATAAAAGTGCACTAATTGCTTTTTTTACTACATCATAATTTGATTTTACAATAGTTTCTATATCTTCTTTAATTTGAGCTTCAAATGGAATTGGAGGAATATATGAAGATCCTTCAATCTTAGTAGGAATGCTTCTTTCCTTTCCTGAAGAATATGATAATCATTCTTCGACAATCGCATTTATTTGCGAAAGAATAATAAAATTGGATGGAAAATCAACCACACCATCTGTAAGAATAAATTCCCATGCATGTTTTAAATTGATAACTTTTTGTGCATTTGTTGCCGTCATATTTATAATTTTGCCACCTTCAACTAAGGTTTCGGTATCAGAATATATTGTAATAACACCCTCTAAAACTGATTGTTTATAAAGTGACATGCTCTGTAATTTTCAATAATTTCTTGTAGTTTTTTATCGTTTGAAAATGTAGGTAATTA
>CAMEOO010000046.1 GCA_945929875.1 uncultured Caryophanales bacterium | reverse complement strand
ACATTATTGTATTCTGAAGATGATTCTCCTAATAATGACATGGCAGCAGTAGCAGCCTCAGATGAACTAAATATATCTGATAATGATTTGTTGTTCTTCTTAGCATTCTCGTCTACAATTTCAAGAACCTCAGATAATGTTTTACCTTCTGCCATTAAATCTTGGAATGATTTTCCTGTTTCTTTCTTAATAACCTCAGCTACTTGACTTCCTGATTTACCCATCTCAGCTAGCATAGATTTTAAGTAGGTAACAGACTCAGCTGTTGCGATACCGCCAGCAGTTAACATGGCAATCGATGCAGATACTTGTTCAAATGCCACATTATTAGCTTTTGCAGTAGGAATAACCTTACCTAAAGAAGAACCAAGTTCATCTACTGTTGTCTTACCTTTATTCTGAGTCTGGATTAATAAATCCATTACCTTAGTTTGCTCTTCAGCAGACATCTTATAGGCATTTAATACAGTAGTTGTAATATCTGTTGCAGTTGATAAGTCAGTAAAACCGCCTTTGGCTAGTTTATTAGCAGAGTTTACGAAGTTAACTGCGTCACCATATTCTACACCTGCAGATATTGCTTGATAGACAGCCTCAGAAAAATCATCGTATGCCATACCAGCTTCTTTTGCACCTGCTTTAATATCATTAGAGTAAGTTTTAAATTCTTCTCCTGATAAGTTAATTAAGGTATTTACTTTAGCAATTGACGCTTCAGTATCCATAAACTCTTTCATAGCAACAGTACTAATACCTGCTAAAGCAGTAGAAACACCAATAATGGCGTTCTTGACAGGTCCCATCGCATTAACAAATGATTTTGACAAGCCTTGAGTATCTGTTTTAGCTCTATTTAAAGCGTTCTGAAACTCTTTTATATCTAAGGCTAACTTTACTTTAATATCTTGTAACGCCATTTTATTCACCTGCCTCTATTCTTTCTCGAAGAAAGGCTAATGTTTCATCTCGAGTCTCCTTATTAATAACTGAAGAAGACTTCTCAGTTCCTGTTTCAAATGGATGCTGTGGTTTAAAGTTTCTGCCACCACTCACCTGACCTAGCGCGTTTATTAGCGCTATATAATTTAAAAAGTAGTTCTCTTTTGATCGAACTTTATATTGATTAGCAATAAGAGTTGCTTCAGCAATCGTTAAATTATAAAAGTCTGCTGGAGACATCTGACAATCTCCAACACACCTTATAAACAATGCTTCAACAAGTTCTTCAGTAGATACTACTTTCCCTGAGTAGTTTGTTCTTCCATTACTTTATCGAACTCTTCCATCGCTTTATCAGCGATTTTTGCCCCTAATGCACGAGAGATAGTAAGAGTAATGATTCGAGCCAGCTCTTGAAAATCTCCGTCAGTATCTAAATAATCAGACATTAAGTTACCTGCTGCAGTCAAGTCCTTGCAGTCTTTCTTATGATACTTTTGCATTGCATAGAAAAATAGTTCTCGTAGTACAGTAATATCTGCAATATCTAAGTTTTCCATATCCATTAAATCGATTCCATTGGCTTTCATTTGGCAGATACCGTTAATATCAATCTTTAAGCAATATTGTTTTCCGTTAATTTCAATCATTGTCCCGAACATTCTCTATACCTCTTTCATTAATTATTTTTCTTTAGCTTCATTAAGTAAGCTAGAATTTGTGATTGTAAGTGGTCCAGTTCCAGTGAATGATGTAGAGTAAGCAACCACTCCGTCTTGTCCAGCTGATTCGCTAAGAGAAGTGATTAAAGCTTTACCTTTACGATAGAAAGTTTTACCTGTATTAGAGAACTCTAACTCTACAGGTTGTTTAGTAATCATAGCGTCTAACGCTGCCTTGTATCCTTGGTCACTAATGTAGAATAAACCTTCGCATGAGCTTGACCATGAAGTTAAGACTGCTTCGTTTTCTTTCCATCCACCAGACTGTTTAGTAGTTGTGTCAGTTACATCGTTAGAAATTTCTAATGAACCATTTTTCTGACCACCAATAACTGTAGTTCCAATTTTTACGACTACATCTAATCCTTTGATTGTTTGTGCCATAGTTATACCTCCTAGTAGTGAGCTAATGTTAGTTCGACTACGCCATGGTAAATATGTTTATCATCTAGTTTCTCTTCTAATATTTGAGTGCTAATAGCTACTTGATGAATGATTGTTTCTTGAGCAGAGAATGACTCTCTGATAAGAGATCGTACTTCTGCAATCATCCGTTTAATTTCTGCTTGTCCGTTATAGTCACTAAATAGATCAATTTGAAGTAATACTTCTTGACCATAATTAGATTTATTCGGTACTTCAATTACTTGAGTATATCCAAATCGACCATAAGGAAACTCAGTACATTCTGTTCCGTCAAAGAAGTTAAATGACAGACCAGAGAATTTAGACATTAAGTATTTCTGAATTTCTAATTCCATCATTGACCTCCTGCCGATACAATTTCTAATATTTCTCTATAAAATTCAGGAGACTGCTCAATTGCTGCTGGTCTCAAGAATGGTTTACCAGACCACTTTGAAGTTCCATATTCAACATGAGGTGCATATTCAACGTTAGTTCCTACAATAGCATATAGCTTTCCAAACTCTATTGTAATAGATGTTCTTAATCGACCAGTATCGACTGGGCATTTAATCTTTGCCTTTCGTTCAATCTGTCGAGCATGATACGCAATCACGCGTTCAAGTCCATCTTCTACTTCTTGTCTATATTCGCCTAAGCTATTTAAAAACGCAGTAACATCTACACTAATATTTGCATTAGCCATTTTGTATCGCCTCAATCAGTGTTCCCTTTTTATAAAGAGCTTTATGGTTAGTTACTAAATAATGAATATCATCGATCACTAAATAGCATTCTTTTGGTAAAGTTAGAACTTCAGCTGCAATAAATTTCACATAGCGCTTAATACTAATAGAACCATTGTCTAGCTCGTGTTCTTTTTGATTAATTATATAATATCCAGTTACTCCAGATAAAGTAGTTTCTCTTGTAATTCGACTACCATATTCATCTCTTCCAGCCTTATCTTTGACAATTATCGAAGCTTTTGTTCTAATCATTAGAAGAACTGAACTCTTTTCTTCTTAGTGCTATTATACTCGTCTAGAATAGCATAATAGGGTGATAAGTAGTCATCTTGATAAGTAAATGAAACAACATCTACTTGCTCTGATGATAAGGCCTCACTGCCAAAGCGCTGAAATCTTGCGATTGTAATCTCTTTTACAATAGACTCTAGCATTTCTGGGATTGTATTCTCGCTAATGTATGAACAGATTAATGAAGTAGCAAATGAATGGGCAAGCTCAAGCTTTAGTGCCTGTTGTCCATCTTCATCTTCGCCTTGAATTAATAAAGCTCTTAAGTCTTCCATTATTTCACTTCTCGAGCAGCATCAAATAATCGAATGTGGGCAGCAATATTTTCGTCTTCTGTTTCAAATACACCATTCATAAACTGGATATTAGGGTAAATATATAAGAATGGATTAGAACTCTCAAACTTAAACTTTTTAGCTTTAGCTTTTTGAGCGCGTTTAGCATTCTCATCTTTTACTACGTGGTCTAACGTTGCTTTTGCCAAGTTAATCCTCTCCTTTTCGTAAAGATAAAGGAGCCGAAGCTCCTTATTTAGTTATTATCCGCTGATAACTACTTTAGCTCCAGCATAAGTATTTTTTAACTTAACTGTTGGTTCAGCGATTACTTGTCCTTTTTGGTAGTCACCAGTTTTAGCTAATGGTTCATATTTAGGAGCACGTAAGTAAGATAACTCTACTACTGACATGTCTAAAATCATGATTGTGTTATCTGGCATATGGCGATCTAAGACGATACCGCAATCTCCGAAATCAGTTGTGATGTAGTCTACTTGGAATCCGTAAGTGTTAGTTCCAGTTCCTTTGATAAATAAATCATCTTTAATGAATTGGTTAATTTTCTTTTTAACTCCTGCACCAACGAATGCATAGATAGCATTTGAAGATACACCACGGTTCCACATTTTTTCTAATGCAGATTCAATATCTTCAGGTGTTAATGCGCTAGTTGATACTACGTTATCAGAGTTGATTAAGTTTAATAATCCGTTCATTTGACGTGGAGTAGAGACGTTTTCTTCTTGTTTAGTTCCGTTGATTACGAAGTGCTCAGTGTCACGTTTTAACTCAATTAAACGGTCTTGAACTTCAGCAGCGAACTCGTCTCCAATTCCGTATGGATTTAATGCAGCTAATGTTCCAGATACAGCTGTTGAGCGAGTTAAAATTTGACAGATGTTAGAAATCATACGACGAGTAGATTTGATTGCGTCTGGAGACTCAGCACCTTCTAATTGAGCTGTAGTACGAGTTGAGTTTAATTCTTTTTCACGCCATGAAACTGTAATATCAGAAGCGCTAGTTACGTTACCCATTGCATATAACATTGTAATTAATGGAGTGTCAGTTGGAGTGACTAATGCAATCTCCTCAGTTAAGTCTAATACCTCGTTTGGTAATAAGTGTTGTGATTTACGCATATCGTTTGCCATTGTTTAATCTTTCCCTTCTTAATTTAAGTTAGCTTTCGCTTTAATCATATCTTTAATATTTCCTGTTTGTCGTGCTGAATTATAGCTTGATAATTCTTGACGAGCTTTCCCAGGTGTACGACCGTGTTCTTTAAATTTCTTCTCAACTTCAGCTTGAACTGACTTTGTATATGTATCACTTAAAGCATTGATTGCTTTCATCATTTTACTTTCATCTTCAGTTACTACTAATTGAGCTAACTCCACAGGTAAGCCTTTCTCTGCTAAAGTAGTTAGAGCTTTATTTGTCATTTTCTCTAATACTTGTGACTTCTTCATGTTAGCCATTTCTTGCTCAAGTTCTCGAATACGTTTTTGTTCAGCAGTCTCCGCTGGGAATCTTTTAGCGATCTCCTTTTCTACTTCTGCCGCTAAGTTATTTTGTTTCCAAGTTTTTAATGATTTTGAGAAATGAGAATCTTTTTGTTTTTCAATATACTGTTTAACAATTTCATTCTCTGAGTATAATTTATCTAAATCAGCAGAAGTTAAGTTATCTAAATTAATAAGTGTCGACTTCTTATCTTCAGTTTCAGTTACTTCTGTTTCTTTAGACTCAGTTTCAGTTACTTCTGTTTCTTGTACATCTTGTACTTTTGTTTCTTCCATTGTAATCGCTCCTTATGCCCTCAGTAGTCCAGTGTCCTAAAGAGTTCAAGATTTAGATTTTATTTGTTGACCTTCTTTAATTTGTTTTACTCGATCTGCTAATTCCTTAGCTCCAGAGCCAGAAATTAGTTTAGGAATAATAGTGCATCGACAATTAGGATGAAGTGGCGGAGTATCTAAAGCAGGTTCCGGTTTACCGTCTTTATACTCAAATACTTTTCCGTGTCTTTCGCCACAAGTTGGACATCGACGTTCATCAGGATGAGTTAACCATTCCTGCCCCTCTACGACCTTACATTGCATATACGCGTCTTGAGTTGCTTGGTTCATCACATAACTAACTTCAGTACGAATAAGTCTAACTGCGTTCTTATATCCTGACTTCATTACCTTATCAAGTTCTTTAGCCATCTTTTGAACTGAAGAACCTTTTAAGATACCAGAAGAGATTGCCGTAGATAAGTATCGAGTCAGTTTAGATTTGTTATTCCAAATCGAAGTAGAGAAATGGTCTCGGGCCCATATCTTATTGACTGCAATTTCTACTGCTTCTTTATTAATGACTTTAAAACTTGCTGCGTCCAGCTCAAGTCCTATTTCGTTAAATACTGACTCATAAGTCTCTGACTTTATCTTTTCTACGTCATTATTTAATTCAACAGCTAATTTAGTTAACTGCAAATCAAACTCTTTAATTAGAGCGTCTAAACGAGAAATATCTAACGCAAGTTTAGCGTCTTCTGACATAAGGCCTTCTCGATCAGAATCAATTGCTTCTTGGAATAACCTCTTAAGCTTTGCTTTATCTTCAGCAGTTGCTGATGAATGCCATTTTGCTTTATCCAATCCAAGCTCAGCCATCTTTGCTTCAAGACTTGCTTTAGAGTCCATATAAGCGCTCTGGTAAGCTTTAAAAAGTTCGTCAAGTAAAATGTCAGCATTCCTTTGAGCAGCGCTCATAAGGCTTTCTGTGCGTCCTGACCAATACTCTGATTGTTCATCAAGAAATTCTTCATGATTAGCCATTTATGTCACCACCTTATTTCTCTTCTTTATCTGCTCGTTTCTTTTGTTTTTCTTCGTCTTCTTCAGTTGTTTCTTGAGTCATCATCATATTAAATGAGTCTTCTAACATAAGTTCTCGTTCTTCTTCAAGTTGACTAATTTCATACTCAACGTCATCAACGAATGGTAATAATTCTAAGATAGTTTTTTGACTTACTGTTCCTTTTAGTTCAGTAGCTACTTTAGCTAAGTATTCATAGTCTACTGGTAAGTTACGTCTGAAACTAAAGTAAATATCTAAGTACTCAATATTAAGTTCTTTAGTCTGCATGCTTGAGCAGATTACCTTAAATTGATTGTGAAGTCCTCGAGTAAACTTTCTTTCTTTAGTCATTGCCTTATTCTCTAAGTCAATTAGTTTCCATTTACGAGACTCACCTGATTGTGTTCCACCAGAGAAGTTTTCATCTGACATATCAACTGATTGAGAGAATTTGTAGATATTTGTTTCTAATGTTTTCTTTTGGTATTCTAAAACATTAACATCAACTTGCTTTGTTAAGAAATAAGCTTTACTTCCTTCAGGTAGTGAGAACGCGCCACTTTGACGCGCTGCTAAGATAACCTCTTTAGTTATCTCTGCTCCACCATCGAAAATCATATAAGCTTGTCTAAATTCTTCAAGTTCATTTTGAGTATCTGATACTAAACGATCGTAAGCATCAATTAATGATTTAACTTTATCAAAGTCTCCAAGTTTTTCTTCATTATTTAAGAACTCAATTAATGGAACTCCAGTAAATAAGTGAGGTTCTTTAGAAACTAAATTGAAGTTAGTTTTAGTCGTTGTTGTATTAGACTCAAAGTAATAAATATCTTTTTCATCGTAGAACTCAGCAAAGACTGTTTCTTTTCCTTTTTCATTATATCCTTTATAATATCGTAGACCATATAAAGTTTCATCGTTTTCTTGAAGTAAGACTACTTCCCATGGATCAACTGACATAACTCGCTCTTGTCCATTTTTATCAATATAGCATAATCGATAAGCGACACCACAGATAGCAGCCATCTTACCAGTCTCAGCGTCTAAGTCGTATAAATTATTTCGAATGATAAAATCATCTAAAGCTAGCATATACTGCTCGTACTGAGTTTCTGCGTAGCGCTCTTGATTAATACCATACATGATATTCTTACCAAATAAATATCCAACAATCTGATCAATAATATTTCCCATAAAGTCGTTATTTAAGTGGTTGTTAATCTTAGTAGAATCTTCAAACATACGACGATCAATTTCTAATTTCTTTGCAGAATAATAGTCATGTTTTGCTTTTAGTTTATTAGCTTCTTCGTAGTGTTCTTCAATTAAATATTGAATATATTTAGGAGTAATCATTTCTCCACCTTGAAGGCGCTTTAAGATTTGTTCCTTTGTCATAAAACTCATAGTCTCACCTCCTAAATAGAATTAGTGGCTTTAACCGTTTTTGGAGTTCTTGCATCTTCAACTGCGTAGCGAAGCGCGTCCATTAAGTGGTTAAAATCATCAATAGGCTCATTATAATATTCGCCTGTCTTTTTATCTTTTCTCCAAGTATAGTTCTCAAATTCTGTAATTAGTTCTTCTAGTTGTGGTAGAACATGAATCTTAAACTGCTGTAAGAACTGAATACCATTGTTGATTGAATCTGGACCTTTCTTAGCAGCTTTAATTCTACTAATACCAGCTCTCTTTAATTCATCAATAGATTTAGGCTCAGCGCTGTCACCAGTAATTCGTTCTTTGGCGTAGCCTTTATATTTAATCATATCAGCAATTTTATCGTTGGTCATCATTGTCTTATAGAACGTATCAAATATCCATATCTCTTTATCTTTTGGATCTAACACTAAAGCAATAAATGCAGATGGGTCATTGGTATATCCAAAGTCAAGACCAAAGTAAGTTTTTCTTCCTGGCTTTTCAGTTAATA
>CAMEOO010000045.1 GCA_945929875.1 uncultured Caryophanales bacterium | reverse complement strand
CGGGTGTATCTGCAGAAGGTGTGCAAGGATTGCCAGGTGAAGAAGGTCCTCAAGGCAAACCAGGCGAAGATGGTTTATCCGCATATGAAACATTTATAAAATATTATCCAGAATATGCTGGTAATGAACAAGAATGGATATATGCAGTGGCTACAAATAACGTTTGTGCGTTATTTGGACATAAAGAAGTAACAGATGAAGCTGTAGATGCTACATGTACAGAAACTGGCTTGACAGAAGGAAGCCATTGTGAAGTATGTGGGAAAGTATTTGTTGAACAAGAAGTGATAGAAGCTAGCCATAATTATGTAGAAGGTATATGTAGTAAATGTGGAGATAATAGTTTAACTAATAATATAGAATTTACATTATCTGATGATGGAGAAAGTTATTATGTTAGTAAGTATACTGGTAATGATATAAGTCTTGTTATACCAGCCTGTTATAATGGAAAACCTGTAATAAAGATAAAGGAATTTGCATTTGCCAATTGCGAAACTTTAGAAAAAGTGGTGCTTCCAAATAGTATAACAAATATTGAATATTGGGCATTTCATAGTTGTACATCATTAAAAGAAATTAATATACCAAATAGTGTGACGCATATTGGTTATTCAGCGTTTGCTAATTGTAAATCATTAACGAGTATAGTGATTCCGGAAAGTGTAACAACTATTGGTAAGGATGATGCTGTTGCATTTCTCGGGTGTGATGCTCTTGAAAGTATAGTTGTTGATGCAAATAATCCGGTGTATGATTCAAGAAATAATTGTAATGCAATCATAAAAACAAATACAAACATTTTAATTTCTGGTTGTAAAAATACTATAATACCAGAAAGTGTAACAGTTATAGGAGGGGGAGCATATTCTTATCTTAACTCACTAACAAGAATTGATATTCCGTATAATATAATAAGAATAGATTATGGAGCATTTATGGAATGTTCAAATTTAGAATCTATTTTCTATACTGGAACTCAAAAACAATGGCAAGAAATAGACATAGATAATTCTTTAGGAGGTAATTCATGGTTGTTAAATGCCATTCTTACATGTACGGGAGAAGAGAAAGAAGAAGATAAATTTATCTATGAATCAAATGGTGATGGAACATCTAGTATTGTAGGGATTGCAAATATTATAGTTATTCCGAGTGAAACACCAACTGGCGAAGTGATAAATAGAATTTCATCATACTCATTTAATAATTTACAAAATATATTTATTGAAATTCCATCAACAATTCAGATGATAGATAATTATGCTTTTAACGATTGTGATATAAAAGAAATAAGATTCTTAGGTACAGTTGACGAATGGTACAACATCTACAAAAATGATGGATGGTGGAACTGTAATACTTATAATTTTGTGGTAATTTGCAGTGATGGGCAAATTAATTATTAATTTTGAAATAGGCAATATGTAACAGTACAAGTTCATTTTAAAAAAATTTGACAATTTGAATTTGGAAAAATTACAATAGGAATTATGTCGGCTAACGAAAGGTTTAGCAAACAGAAAGATATAATAAAATTAACTAAGATCACTCAAAATTGGGTGGTCTTTTTTCATGTGAAAAAAGAAGTATCAATTTAACTTGTTACTTCTTTATGCATTTAATTATTTTTTATATTTTTTACGATATAACTTAATTAGATTGACGCTATTTTTTTTACATGCACAGCATTCGCTACTAGGTTTATGCTTAATCTTTCTATATATCTCTTTTCCAAAGATAAATGCTACAAAACTCACCGCAGCAATCTCTAGAATAATTATTTCTAGAACTAAGCATTTAAAAATTGTTAAAAATAGAAAAGTTATTTTTGTATTTGTTCTTCTATTTGTAATAATCGATTATATTTAATCACTCTTTCCATTCGACATGGAGCGCCAGACTTAATAAGTGGGGCATTTACACTTACTGAAAGATCGCTAATGAAGGAGGAACTAGTTTCTCCTGAACGATGAGAAATGATAATTTGATAATTATTATCTTTCGCAGTTTTAATGGTTTTTAAAACTTCGCTGATAGTTCCAATTTGATTTGGCTTAATTAATATAGAATTAGCTAAATGATTATCTATTCCCATCTTTAATCTTTTTTCGTTTGTGGTAAATAAATCATCGCCAACTAAAAGAACTTTTTTTCCTAATCGTTTAGTTAATAACTTCCACCCTTCAATGTCATTTTCTTCCATTCCATCTTCAATAGAATAGATGGGATATTTTTTTATTAATTTCTTATAGTAGGCAATAAGTTGAGTCCTACTATAAACTTTTTTACTTTTTGTTAAGACGTATTTTTCACTATTTGGATCATACCAAGAAGAACTGGCGATATCTAAACTAATTTTAAAATCTACTCCAGGAACATAACCTGCCTTTTCTATCGCTTTGATAATTATTTTTAAGGCTTCTTCATCTTTTTTTAAATTCGGAGCAAATCCTCCTTCGTCTCCAACTCCTAAAGAAGAAACCTTTTTTTCTAAAAGTACTTTTTTTAATGAGTGATATACTTCGACGCATTTTCTTAAGCCTTCTTTAAAAGAAGAATAAGAAAAAGGAACGATCATAAATTCTTGAATATCGATATTATTTAATGCATGCTGACCACCATTAATTATATTCATCATCGGACGAGGAATTTGATAATTATCGTTCATTTTATTTAAATACTCATAGATTTCTAAGTTTGATGCTTTGGCTCCTGCTTGACAAATTGCTAAAGAAGTAGCTAAGATCGCGTTAGCTCCAAGATTAGATTTATTTTCCGTCCCATCTAAATGAATTAATAACAAATCTAACTCTTCTTGATTAAAGACGTTTCGACCTTTTAGGGTTTCGTTAATTATCGTGTTAATATTATTTACAGCTTTTAATACGCCTTTTCCATTATATCTATTAATATCACCATCTCTTAACTCGTAAGCTTCATAAATTCCTGTGGATGCTCCAGAAGGAACCGAAGAAGTTTCTTTTATTCCATTTTCTAGAGTTATTTCACATTCGATGGTAGGATTTCCTCTTGAATCGAGAATTTCTCTTGCGTGAATATTTTTAATTTTTATTTCATCATTCATAATTTTTCCTCATACTTCTTTTCTTTATTATTCCTATAAAAAAGAGAAATATTAATATTTCTTATACGTAAATTATAATGGATATAAATCATTTCATAAAAGCGCTTACATTTTTTTCGCTTGACATATTCACTAATAAAAAAAATCGTGTTATAATTTTTTACAAGAACAAATTTTATGATAATTGGAGGAATAGTTTATGAGTAATTTTGATTCTAAAAAGATTAGAAATATCGCCATAGTTGGCCATCAAGGATCGGGCAAAACCACCTTAGTTGAATCTTTATGTTTTACTAGTGGTGGTATCGATAAAAAAGGAGAAATTGAAAAGAAAACGACAATAAGCGATTACCTTGCTGACGAACAAAGGAAACAATGTTCAATCAGTACATCAATCGTACCAATCTATCATAAAGATCATAAAATTAATTTAATCGATTTACCTGGTAACGATGATTTCGTCACTGAATCCTTGGGGGTTACAAGAATTGTTAAAGGAGCAGTTTTAGTAGTCGATGCTTCTTGCAAGGTTCAAGTTGGAACTATCAAAGCTTGGAATATGTTAAGAAAGAGAAACATTCCAACCTTTATCTACGTCAATAAGATGGATAAAGAAGATGTCGTCTTTGATGATATCCTAGAAGATATTAGAGAAAAACTAGGAAAGAACGCCGTACCTTTCTGTTATCCAATTGGGCATGAATCAAATTTTGATGGCTTTGTTAACGTCGTCGATTTAAAGGCTAGAAAATTTGATGGAACTAAATGCGTCGACGCTCCAATTTACGACGATAAGAAAATGAAGGTCTTTGAACTCCACAATATGATTTGTGAAGCGGTTGCTGGAACTGATGATGAATTACTAGAAAAATTCTTTAATGGGGAAACTTTAACTAATGAAGAGATTCACCGCGGATTAAGAGTGGGCGTTTTAAATGGTGAACTGATTCCAGTACTTGTAGGTTCAGCAACTAAAAATATTGGCGTTCACACGATGTTAGATATGTTTATTGACTATCTACCTAGCCCAAGTGATTTAAAACCATATGTAGCAACTGATTTAGATGGGAATGAAATTTATCGTAAAACTGAAAATGATGAACCTTTCTCTGGCTATGTGTTTAAAACCATCGTTGATCCATATTCAGGAGTAATCAATTTATTAAAGATTAATTCTGGCGTTTTAAAAGTAGGTGATGAAGTTTATTGCTCAGATGGAACTACTCAAAGAGTTAGTAATCTATATGTGATGACAGGTAAAAACCTTCAAGCGGTCGATTCTTTAGAAGCGGGCGATATCGCTGCAGTTAACCACCTTGAAAATGTTAAAAGTGGAATGACTCTTTCAGATAGCAAGAATCCAATCGTTTATAAACCAGTTAATTATCCTACTGCGGTTATTCATAGAGCAATCGTTATTAAAAATAAAGCTGATGAAAATAAGATTGGAATTGCTTTAAGTAAGATTCAACTAGAAGATCCTAGCGTCGAAGTAAAAAGAAATACTGAAACTAAACAATTATTAATTGGTGGACTTAGTTTAACTCACGTCAATTACATTGTTGAAAAATTAATTAATACTTACAAAATTCAACTTACTACTGAACAACCTAAAGTCGTCTATCGTGAAAGTATTAAAAAGTCTGCAACAGCAACAGGTAGATACATTAAACAATCTGGAGGATCTGGTTTCTATGGCGTAGTTGAAATGAAATTTGAGCCTAGTGAAGAAAATGTCTTCACCGAGGAAATCTTTGGCGGTTCCGTTCCAAAAAATTACTTCCCAGCAGTAGAGAAAGGCTTCTTTGAAGCTTTAAAGCAAGGCCAATTAGCGGGATTCCCAGTAATTGGTGTTAAAGCTACTCTATTAGATGGAAAATATCATAGCGTCGACTCTAATGAAATGGCCTTCAAGATGGCGGCAATCCTCGCTTTTAAAGAAGCATATATGGCTTGTAAACCAGTAATTCTAGAACCAATCATGAGAATTAAAGTTAACGTCGATAGTAAATATATCGGCTCAATTATTTCAGATTTAAATTCTAGAAGAGCTCGAATTCAATCGATTGAAGAAGGTGAACATGGCATTCAAGAACTTGAAGCTTTAGTTCCTGAATCTGAAATTCTAGATTACGCCACTCAATTAAAATCATTAACTCAAGCTAGCGGTTTCTTTAACAGAGAATTTGAAAGTTATGAAGAAGTTCCAGAAAACTTGAAAGATCGCGTCATCAGTGAAAATAAATTAATTTAGTAAAAAAAGTGGAAATGGAGATAGGTGAAAAACTTATCTCTTTTTTCTTCTTTTTGTTGCTCTATAAATCAAGTTACTTTAAAATTCTTAATTAATTACAAGAAAGAAGTGGTAATAATGAGAAAAGATATTTATGAATTAGAATATAATAGTAAACTCGATCTAATTGAAACTCAAAAAGCGATCAAGTTTGTTAAAGATACCTTTCAAAAGTATCTAGTTAAAGAATTAAATTTACTTAGAGTATCCGCTCCACTATTCGTTGAAAAGAGTTCTGGCTTAAACGATTCTTTAAATGGAGTGGAAAGACCAATTGATTTTTCTATAATCAATAGAGAAGAAAAACTTGAGATTGTTCATTCTTTAGCTAAATGGAAAAGAATGGCTCTAGGGAAATATCATTTTGAAAAAGGTACTGGATTATACACCGATATGAATGCGATTAGAAGGGATGAGACTTTAGATTTTTATCATTCTCTTTACGTCGATCAATGGGATTGGGAAAGAGTGATTACTAGTGAGGAAAGAAAATATTCTTATTTAAAAAAAATCGTTAAAAAAGTCTACAAAGCGATTTATAACCTTCAAAAAGATGTAAGTGATAAATTTCCAATACTTAAAAACGAACTACCTAAAGAAATTAGCTTTATTTCCACAAAAGAACTAGAGAAAAGATATCCTACCTTATCAAGAAAAGAAAGAGAAGATCAAATAAGTCGTGAAAAGAAAGCAGTTTTTATCTATCAAATAGGTTGGCCATTAAAAGATAAAATGCCACATGATGGAAGAGCTCCTGATTACGATGATTGGAAGTTAAATGGTGATATCCTACTTTACTATCCTTTATATGATATGGGATTAGAGTTATCTAGTATGGGAATTAGAGTCAATAAAGATAGTCTAGTTAAACAATTAAAATATAAAAATGAAGATGATAAATTAAATAACGATTTTTGTAAATCTATCTTAGAAGACGCTATTCCACTTTCTATAGGTGGAGGAATAGGCCAATCGCGACTTTGTATGTACATGCTTCAAAAAGCTCACATTGGCGAAGTTCAAGCTTCTTTTTGGCCAAAAGAAGAAATAGAGAAGTTAAGTGAGCATCATATTTTCTTGCTTTAGTTTTTCTAACAATGTTGAAGTAAATAATTTTATTTGATAAGATAATTTTGTTTTGAAAATTAGATAGGTCATATAATGCTTTAATATGGTAAGCAGTTTCTACCCTAGACCGTAAATTTAGGACTATGACGGATTCATTTTTGATTTTTTCTTTTTTGATTTCCGTCATACATGGCGGATTTTTATTTTCAAAATAGAAAGGATGAAAAAATGAATAAAAAACTATCTCTAAAAGAGAGACTTGATAATTTCTATGGAATTAGTAAAAATGGCTCATCATTTAAAGTAGAAATTATCGCTGGTATCGCTACCTTTTTAGCGATGTCTTACATTTTAATTGTCAACCCAAATTCGATGTTGTGGGGAGGGACAAGTGACCCAAGGTGGGCATCATTATTTATTGCAACCGCATTAGGGGCCATTATTGGGACTTTATTAATGTCCTTACTAGCTAAAATGCCATTTGCTCAAGCTTCCGGAATGGGCTTAAATGCAACGGTCGGAACTATTGTTGGAGGAGCAGTTGGATTTAGTTTTACTCTAGGTAATGCTTTATTATTAGTTTTAATAAGCGGCATTATTTTCTTAGCGCTTACTATCGTTCCTTGTGGAAAAAGTAAAACAACTGGAAAATTAATTTCCTTAAGAGAAAAAATCTTTGAAGGAATTCCTGAATCAGTTAGAAAAGCAATTACTGTTGGAATTGGCCTTTTCATCGCTTATATTGGCCTTCAAAACGCACACATCATCGTTAGTGATGAATATGTTATTTCCGGATTTGTCGATTTGACTAATAAGGTCAATTGGGAAGTAGGAGGAGTAGCTAGAACCGCGGTAGTTGGTTTATTCTCCTTTATTTGCATTGGAATTTTGTCTCATTACAAAGTTAAAGGTGCGGTTATTATTGGCATTTTCCTTGCTACTTTACTTGCTTTACCTTTACAAGTTACTTCATTTGATTTTATTTTAGAAAAAGTTCCAGGAGTTACATGGAAATTCTGGGAAAATTTCTCAACTTTCTTTTCAATGGATCCAGAAAATGGTGGAGTGTTCTTTGCTTGTTTTACTGAAGGATTCTCTTTCCCTGAAGGTTCTCTTGCTACTTGTATCATGCTTGTTATTACCTTCTGTATGATCGATATGTTTGATACGATGGGAACAGTAGTCGGCTGCGCGACAAATGCTGGATTAATCGATGAGCAAGGTAAGCCACACAATTACAATAAAATTATGTATGCTGATTCAATCGCAACTATTCTAGGTGCTGGAGTAGGTACATCTACAGTTACTACTTTCGTTGAATCTGGTGCTGGAATTGCCGCAGGAGGAAAGACCGGATTTACTTCTTTAGTAACTGCTTGTTTATTCTTCTTATCAATTTTCTTATTACCTTTATTTGCTTTCATTCCTAGTGCTGCTTGCAGCGGAGCCTTAATGTATGTAGGTGTATTAATGATGGCTAATGTTAAGGATATCGACTTTAAGAATTTAACTAAAGCTATCCCTTCATTCTTAACGATAATCATGATGTTACTATCTTATTCGATTACAAAAGGTATTGGACTAGGAATGATTGCTTACGTTTTTGTAAATAGCGTTGTTTATTTAGTAGATTTAGTTAGATATCATCTTTCTAAAAATAAAGAAGAACTAGCAAAACCTAAATATGAAGTTTCTGTGGTTGCATTAGTAGTTGCTGGTTTATTCTTAGTCTACTTCCTAGTGCCAGTAAAGTTTTAGTTACTAATAAAAATTCATTTATAGGGCCCATTTTGAACTGCCCCTTGTCAAGTAGACACGGTGTATAAAAAATAATTAAAAGTAAATA
>CAMEOO010000044.1 GCA_945929875.1 uncultured Caryophanales bacterium | reverse complement strand
ACTTTACTAAAAAAATAAAAGTTCTATAATTATGGATATAAAAAGAGGAATAAGCATGACAAATTTTTTAATTAGAATCTTTGTAAGAAATTACAAAGATACCACTTCTCCAAAAGTGAGAAAATCTTATGGTACTTTAGCGAGCCTATTTGGTATTATTTCAAATTTCTTTATCTGCATGATGAAATTCTTTGTAGGCCTTTTATTCAACATTATTTCCATCACTGCCGACGCAGTGAACAATCTAGCGGATGCTTCTAGTAGTTTAGTATCTTTAATCGGGATTAAACTATCAAATAAGCCAGCAGATAGCGATCATCCTTTTGGACATGCAAGAATTGAATATATCGCTGGATTTATCGTGGCAATAATCGTCGCAGCTTTAGGAATAGTCTTAGTGTTTACTTCCATTCAAGATATCATTCAAGTAGCCACTGGAGAAAAAGTCATTAATAAAATGACTACAGTGGAATTCATTATTACCATAAGCATTCTTGTTATTTCGATTTTATTAAAAGTATATCAATCTCTTTTCAATTATACCATCGGTAAAAGAATTAACTCTTCTGTATTAAAAGCTACCGCGGTAGATTCAAGAAATGATGTAATCGCTACTTCATCAGTCTTAATTGGAACAATCGTATGTCAATTTGTTAATTTAGGAAGAGTTAGTTTAGATGGAATATTAGGAGTCTTAGTTGGAGTGTTCATCGCTATATCTGGATATAAATTAATTATTGAAACCGCTGATCCATTACTTGGAAAATCCCCAGATATTGAAATAGTAAATGAATTTACTAAAAAAGTTACTTCTTACGAAGGAATTCTAGGAATCCACGACTTACAAATGCATAGCTACGGCCCTAGTTGCATATTTGCAACCTGCCACGTTGAAATCGATTCTAAAATGGATGTTTTAAAATCTCACGATTTAATCGACAATATCGAAAGAGACTGTAAAGATGATTTAAAAATCTTTACCACTCTCCATATGGATCCTGTCGTATTAAACGATCCTTTCCAAGATGAATTAAAAAAAGAAGTGTTAGATATAATAAAAGAGTTTAAGTTTCCTTGTTCAATTCATGACTTTAGAATCGTAAAAGGAGAAACCCATACTAATTTAGTCTTCGATCTTTTAGTTCCAATGGATGAAAAACTAACTGATAATCAAATAAAAAACCTAATGGTGGAAAAAATAAAGAATATAAATTCTACTTACTTTGCTTATCCAACAATTGATCGCGATTATACAAATAGACTAAAACTAGATAAATAATATCTCAAATGATGTAAAACTTTTGTTTCATTTATTCTATTAGCAATAAAAAATATTTTTTAGCAATTTGCTTGACAGAGTGCTAAAAGATGATATAATGCACTTAGCACTTGGGCGATACAAGTGCTAAAATACTCCCCCAAGAGAAGAAAGACGTAGGTTAGCCACTGCGTCTTTTTTATTTTATGCACTTAAAAACCCTAGGCTTTGATGTCTAGGGTTTAATTAACTAATTATTCGTGGAATTTCTTTAACTTATTCCAACGATCTTCAGCGTATTTTCTTGATTTCTCTAATAGTTCTTCACAGTGTTCTGGATTTACTTTTGGTAATTGAGAATAACGTGTTTCACACATTAAGAAATCTCTAAATTTATTGAAGTCTGGTTCTGGGCAATCGATTTGTAATGGATCTTTGCCTTCTGCTTTTAATCTTGGATCATATCTAAAGATTGGGAAGTATCCACATTCTACTGCTTTCTTTTCAGTAATTTGTGCGTTTGATAATCCACCTTTAATACCATGGTTAGCGCATGGAGAGTAAGCAATTACTAGAGATGGTCCATCATAACTTTCAGCTTCTTTTAAGGCTTTGATAGCTTGAACTTTATTCGCACCCATAGAAATTTGAGCGACGTAGACGTGTCCATAAGTCATAGCCATAAGCGCTAAGAATTTCTTTGCAGTCTTCTTACCAGAAGCGGTGAATTTAGCAATAGAGCCTGTTTGACTTGATTTAGAAGATTGTCCACCGGTATTTGAATAAACTTCAGTATCAAGAACCATAACGTTAACATCTTCTTCATTTGCTAAGACGTGATCAAGTCCGCCATAACCGATATCGTAAGCCCAACCATCGCCACCGAAGATCCAAACTGATTTATCTAATAGATCATTTTCATAATCTAATAATTTTTTGATTCCTTCAGATTTACTTGCTTTAACTAACGCAAGTAAGTTATCTTTAATGCTTCTGACGTGTTCACGATTCTTAATATTTGCAACGTAATCTTCAAGAACTGCCTTTAATTCATCTTCGCATCCTTCTTTATTTTCTTCGATGATACGAACGATTTCACCTAACTTGTAGTTAGTAGCAACTCTCATACCAAAGCCATATTCAGCATTATCTTCAAATAGTGAGTTAGCCCAAGCGATACCTTCGCCATTCTTATCTGTACAGAAAGGAGTTAATGGAGTAGATCCATTGTAAATTGAAGAACATCCAGTAGCGTTAGCAATCAACATATCTTTACCGAATAATTGAGAAGCTAAACGATAGTATGGAGTTTCTCCACATCCAGCACAAGCTCCAGAAATTTCAACGTAAGGCATTAATAATGAAGCACCTTTAACTGTTGTAAGTGGGAATCCGCCAGTCTTATATTCAACGTGTTTATATAAGTAATCAGCAGCAGGTTCTTGAACTTCAAATTGAGATTTTGCTTCAACAAGTTGTAGAGCTTTCTTAGTGACAAATTCACCATTTTCATCTTTAACTTTCTTGCCTGGACATTCAACTACGCAAAGTCCACATCCAACACAGTTTCTTGGAGTAACTTGAATTCTAAATTTCAAGCCTTTAACTGCAGGTCCACCCATTGCAACTAGTACGTCATCTTTAACGTTCTCTGGCATCTTCGCACATTCTTCTTCAGTTAATAAGAATGGTCTAATTGTTGCGTGAGGACAAACGAATGCACATTGACCACATTGAATACAGTTTTCTTTAATCCATAGAGGAACTCTATCCGCAATAGATCTCTTTTCTTTGAAAGTGATATCATTTCTCATTGTACCAGTTAATAATTCATATTCTGTGAATTTGCTAACTGGAAGATCATATCCATCTAATGAGTTAATGACATTGACATATGAATCGAAGTATTCATCGCCAGTAGAAGCATAAACTTTATCTCCTGGAAGTTCTGCCCAAGAAGGTTTGACTTCAACTTCAACTAATCCTTCTGCACCTGCATCGATAGCTTTCCAGTTCATCATGACGATATCGTCACCTTTTTTACCATAAGCTTTCTTAGCAAATTTCTTCATCCAATCTTGTGCTTCTGCATATGGCATAATGTTTTGATTTAGATAGAAGAATGAAGCTTGTAAAATTGTATTGGTTCTTCTTCCAAGTCCAATCTCACCAGCGATCTTATTCGCGTCGATGATATAGAACTTAGCGTGTTTTTGAGCTAATTGTTTCTTAACTCTATTTGGTAATCTAGCTTCGATTTCACTAGCAGGAATATCAGTATTTAATAAGAATGTTCCTCCATCCTTTAAGCATTTAATCATATCGAATTTAAAGATGTATGAATCTAGTGAGCAAGATAAGAAGTCAGCGTGCTCAATATAGTATGTTGAGTGAATTGGTTCTTTACCAAATCTCAAGTGAGAACGAGTAACTCCACCTGCTTTTCTTGAGTCGTAAGCAAAGTAAGCTTGTGCGTATTGATGAGTAGCATCACCGATGATCTTAATTGAAGATTTATTCGCAGATACCGTACCATCTGATCCTAGTCCATAGAATAAGCATGAAGTATAATTTCCTTCAACGTGGAATGTTTCATCTACTGGAATTGATAAGTGTGTTACATCATCGTTAATTCCTACTGTAAATCCATTCCAAGTCTTTTCAGCATTTAAGAAATCATATACTGCTTTCATGTGTTTTGGTTGAGTATCTTTACTTGATAAACCATAACGTCCACCGACAAGTAAATCGACTTTAACATTTTCTTGTTCAAGAGCAGCGACAACGTCTAAGTATAAAGGTTCTCCTGTTGCTCCCATTTCTTTAGTTCTATCTAAAACAGCGATTTTCTTAACTGTTGAAGGTAAAACTTTAACTAAGTGTTTTGTTGAGAAAGGACGATATAAGTGAACTTTAACTAAGCCAACTTTTTCACCTTTAGCGTTTAATGCGTCAACTACTTCTTTAATACATTCAGTAACTGAGCCCATAGCAACAATTACTCTAGTAGCATCTTTTGCACCATAGTAAACAAATGGAGCATATTCTCTACCAGTTAATTCACTAGCGGCTTTAAAGTATTCTTCTGCAATTTCAATTACTTTTGCATAATGAGCATTTTGAGCTTCTCTACCTTGGAAGTAGATATCGTCATTTTCAGCGCCACCGCGGGTAACTGGATGGCTATGTGGATTTAATGCGTGATCTCTAAAATCTTTTAATGCATCTTGATCAATTAATGCATTCCAATGTTCATTATCGACAAATTCGACATTTTGAATTTCGTGAGAAGTTCTAAATCCATCAAAGAAATTGATAACTGGGGTATGTGACTTAATTGCAATTAAGTGAGCAACTGGAGCAAGGTCAGCACACTCTTGAACAGAGTGAGCGCACATCATTGTCGCACCAGTTTGTCTACATGCATAAATATCTTGGTGATCACCAAAAATTGATAATGAACGAGATGCTAAACTTCTTGCAGATACGTGTAGTACTGCTGGTAAGCATTCGCCAACCCATTTATAAATATTAGGTATCATTAATAATAAGCCTTGAGATGCAGTATAAGTGGTAGCTAAAGAGCCAGCTTGTAAAGCCCCGTGTACTGTTCCAGAAGCACCTGCTTCTGATTGCATTTCAACAACTTTTACTTGACTGCCAAAACAGTTCTTTTTTCCTTCGCAGGAATATTGTTCAACTAATTCCGCCATAGTTGAGGATGGAGTGATAGGATAAATACTAGCTACTTCAGTAAAATTGTAAGATGCTAAAGCAGTCGCGGTATTTCCATCAACTGAGAGAAAAGTTTTCTTAACTTCTGACATTTCTTAAATTTCCTCCTTGAAAACCATTTTTGATTATACACTATTTATTTGAAAAATAAAAACGTTTTAGTTTTATTTATAAATAACTCATTTATTTATCGTCTTTAAATACTCTAATACTTGATCTTTTAAGTCATCGCGAGCAAGAGCAAAATCGATCGTCGCTTTAACAAACCCAAATTTATCTCCTACATCATACCTTGTACCGATAAAATCATACGCATAAACTTTTTGTGTATCTAGAAGTTTCTTAATTGCATCGGTCAATTGGATTTCTCCACCTTTTCCAGGTTCTTGTTTATCAAGAATATCAAATATTTCAGGTGTAAGAACGTATCTTCCAAGGACTGCAAGAGTAGAAGGAGCTTCTTCTTTTTTTGGCTTTTCCACAAAATCTGAAATTTCTACAGTTCTTTCATCTAATGTACTTATTGGTTTAACAACTCCATACTTGTGAACATTATCCTCACTGACATTTTGTACACCTAAAACCGATGAACCGGTTTTTTCATAAACATTAATAAGTTGCTTTAATGCAGGTGTTCCATTAGAATTAACCACGACATCATCACCAAGTAGAATTGCAAAAGGTTCACCATTAGCAAAATTTCTACCTAAACTAATCGCATGGCCTAATCCTTTAGGATTATCTTGCTTGACATAAGTGATTTTTGCCATCTTTCCAATTGAATGGACTAGTTCATAATCACTTTGCTTTCCAGTTTCTAACAACTTGTCTTCTAATCTTTTATCTATACTGAAGTGGTTGTGAATTGCTTCTTTATATTGATTGTCAATAATTAGGATCTCTTCAATTCCTGAATCGATAGCTTCTTGAACAATATATTGAATTGTTGGTATATCTACAATTGGTAGCATCTCTTTAGGAATTGCTTTTGTGGCAGGTAAAAATCTAGTGCCAAGACCCGCAGCGGGAATTATTGCTTTTTTTACATTAAATTTACTCATATTAATTTTTCTCCTGTTTTGTAAAAACATTATAACACTAGAAAAAATAAAAGCAAGGTGGCTATTAGTGACATCTCTAGAAAAAAAATCTATCAAATATTGATTTATAGTCGCTTTTTTTATACAATTAATCACAAGGGGGAAATTCATATGAAAGAATTATTCTGTAAAGTAAATAATAAAATTGGTCTAACAAGTAGAATATCCGCTGAATTAGTTGCTGAAGCAAATCGTGCAAATAAATGTACCTTAACTTTATTTTGTGGTGATAATACAGCAGACTTAAAGTCCATAATGAATATGATGTCGCTTGTTATAAAAGATCAAGATGAGTTTTCCATTCAAATCGACGGGGAAAATGAAGAAGAAGTAGAAGCTAAGTTCATTGCCCTATTAACTCAATTAAAGTTATTAAAATAGAAGCTTATGCTTCTTTTTTTTGTTTTATAAAACAAATATCAACATAAAATTAATTGGTGATATATCTTGCGTTCAATTATAACAATCAATTTAAACCAATTAAAAACAAATTATTCTTTATTATCTAATTATCTTAATAAGCCTCTTTTTGCGGTAGTAAAGTCAAATGCCTATGGACATGGAATAATACAAATAACAAAATCTTTAGCGGAATTAGGTGTTAAAACATTTTTTGTTGCTACGATTGAAGAAGCGCTGATGCTAAGAAAATATTTTAATAATATAAGTATAGTTCTTTTAGAACAATGCACAAATTTTCAAACCATGTATACAAATAGAATTATCCCTTCAGTTGGAACGATGTCCTATTTAAGAAAAATAATATCTTCAAATCTTTCTTTTCCTATTCAGTTAAAACTAGAAACTGGATTAAATCGCCTTGGGATAACTAATGAGGAAATAATTGACACGATAAAGTTAATCAATAAATCTAGAATCTCTATTAAAGGAATTTACACTCACATTTCTTCTAAAGAAACTTATTTTAACCAACTATCTAATTTTAAAAAAATGATAATTCAATTTGAAAATAAAGATTCTTTACAAATACATATCAATTCATCTAATTATTTAATAAAAGATAATATTTCTACTCATTATCGAATTGGTTTAGCTTTATATGGTCTTATTAAGCATTCTTATTTAAATCTTGAACCAATCCTTTCTTTAAAATCACCTATTTATCGAATAAAAAAAGTTAAGCAAGGTGATAAAATAGGTTACCATCAAAGTGGAATAGTAAAAAAAGATGGTTATATTGTTACTATTCCTTTAGGTTATGCAGATGGTTGGATTAAGAATAGAAAAACAGTAGGATATCACCAAGGATATCTTAATCAAATTGGAGAAACCTGTATGGATTTAATGATGTTTTATTCACCAAATTATATTAGTGAAGATGAATTTATTGAAATCATCTCACCTAATGTTTCCATATTTGACCTTTGCGCTTATTATAATGAATCTCCTTATGAGATAGTTACAATGTTGTCTCCAAGGATTGAAAAGAAATATATTAAAGAATAAAGTTATTCCGCGCCACCACGTTTAATTATTGAAGGAATTGTGAGCAAAATAAGTTTTAAATCAAATAATAAAGATCTTTTTTCAAAATAGACGATATTCATCTTTTGTCTTTCTCCAGAAGAATAATCACCTTTATGAGTTTTATAAACTTGCCAATATCCAGTTAGTCCTGGCCTAGTCGAAGTTAATAATTGAATTTCTTCTTTTGAGTAGTTGTTATATTCTTTGGTAGTGATAGGCCTAGGCCCGACAATAGCTATATCACCTTTTAGTATATTAAATAGTTGAGGCAATTCATCTATCGCGGTTTTTCTAATGAATCTACCTATTTTTGTTACTCTAGGATCGTTGTCAACTTTTCTCTCCTTTTTCCACTCCTCCATTTGCTCATCAGAAAGATATTTTTCTGGATTAGTTTGCGAATCGATATACATCGATCTAAATTTATATACGTTGATATGTTTCCCACCTTTTCCAATTCTTACATCTTTATATATCGCGGGCCCTTTTGAAGTAACCTTAACCAAAATGAAAGTGAGCAGTAGTAAAGGTGATAAAACAATAATTGCTAAAAATGAAGCAAAGATAGCGAATAATCTTTTAAAGAAAAAATAACCTTTGCTTTTATTTGCTTTAATGGTTGAAATATATTCTTCAGATAGAACTTGAATTTCTATTGTCGTCATGTCAGCCATTTTCTTCACCCCTTTGTTTCAAACCTATAATACTATATCACATTATTTATTTTTTTCAAAAAATAAA
>CAMEOO010000043.1 GCA_945929875.1 uncultured Caryophanales bacterium | reverse complement strand
CCATTTTTAAGGTTCGACACAATTTGTTTTGTCCATTTTACAGGGTATAGTTTAATAATTCCGCTAATGAAAAAGAGTTTAAATATTATGAAAAAATAGATACTGATTTATTAACAGTTAATCAAGTGGCTTGCGAAATAATTAGTCGAATAAGAAGAGCAAATAAAATGGTATAGTTGTTTTTGCCAATGAAAAGTCATAGAAATATAATATAAATTTAGCAATTAAAATCCTATAATTAGGCAAACTAAATAGCTACAAATAATCGAAACTAAAAAACAAACTCCAACTATAAGTAAAGTATTTTTTATATTCTTTTTACTTTTTAGTAAATAAACTAATCCTAATCCAGAATTCATCAATAATCCACCTAGTAAAGATCCAAAAGATATGCCATTCATCACGTATAATTCACTTATAAGAACGCTAGAAGCACAATTTGGAATTAAGCCGATAATAACTGAAAATAATGGAGATAGGTATTTATTAGATTGTAGAAATCCTTTAATATTATCTTCACCTACCAAAGCTATAATTAAAGAAAAAGCAAAAGTAATAGCAAATACATATGCAAAGATCTTTAAGCTATGGATAAGCGGATGAACTAAATACTTTTTAATTTTATTTTCTTTTTCATCATCGATATGATGATGGCAACAACCTACGTGAACTTCTTCTTCGTGATGGCAATGATCTAGATGATCTTCAACGTGCTTTCTGTCTCTAATTATCCAATCAAGAACAAAACCAACAATAAAACCTATTACAAATTTTAAAATAACTAAAGGAATAACACTTAATGCTTTTTCATTATGACTAGCAATAAGTAAAGGAATAGCTTCATCATTACACGATAAGAAGATAGCCACTAAAGTGCCCATAGTGATATGCTCTTTTAAATATAGATCACTTGCTACAACACTTACTCCACATTGAGGAACTAATCCAAATAAAGAGCCAAATAAAGGAGATAATTTATTTTCTTTAGAAATCTTTTTTGCAATTTTTACTTCAACAAAGGAAAGAAGAACATAGATAGCAAAAACAAAAGCTAGAACAATCAAGCTTTCTAATAAACTATCCACTAGTATGTCTAATACATCTTGAAATGTCATATTTCTTCCTTTCGCCAAACAAATTCAGTATTAATAATGATACAAAGAAAGCACTAATTTTTCAAATGTAACTTGAAAATTCATAAAATCCATAAATTTTTCTTCCAAATAAAAATAAGTTAAGGTATCCTAATTGAAGAAGAGTTTCTTCTAGACAGTTCATGAACCATCCTGTCTTTAAACAAAACTAGGACACTTTTTTTATGAGTTCTAAGTCAGATGGGTCATTTGACTTTTTTTATTTTATGGAGGATTTATGAAAAAAAACGTAATTAAGTTAACTTTATCTGCAATGGTTGCAGCCATCTACTTTGTTTGTTGTTTCGTCGAACAAAGCTTTGCTTCAGGAGCAATCCAATGTCGACTATCCGAAGCATTTACTTTACTACCATTATTCTTTCCAGAAGCTATCATTGGAGTGACAATCGGATGTTTAATCTTCAATGTAACCAGTGGGATAGTATGGGATATGATTTTTGGAACATTAACTACCTTAGTCAGCGCCTTTTTAACCTACTTAATTGGAAAGCTAATTAAAAAAGACTGGTTAAAAGTTCTTCTTGGAGGTCTACCACCAGTTCTATTAAACGCCTTTATCATCCCTTTAGTCTTAATATTTGGATATGGTTTATCCGACGCATACTTCTATTTAGTCTTAACGGTTGGAATAGGTGAATTTATCGCCGTATATGTAGCCGGGGGTTTACTATACTTCCCATTAAAGAAAGCATTTGAAAAAATGAATTTAGTCAAATAAAAAAATGGGTTCGCCCATTTTTATTTTTTTGTGACTATTGAACCACCACTTACTGATAGATTAGGGTCGACTTCACCAGTATAAATCAAGGTGCTAGCCCCTGAGATACTTCCATTTAAAGAAGTGGTAACAGCCAAATTTACCTTACTAGCGCCAGAAATGTTTACTTTTGCTTTGTCAAAGTTAACTTTTTCACAAAGGAAAGAACTAGCTCCAGATATATCCATATCTAATTCTTTTACTACTCCATTATTCATCACGACTATAGAAGCTCCAGAGATTTCAGAGCTAAAAGTAGAAATATTAATGTCTTTCACTTCCATCTTACTTGCACCGCTGAGATCTAAATCAAACTTATTTATTGATAAACTATTTGCTTCTACTCTACTAGCGCCACTTAGGTCTAAATCTAATTCTTGCAAGAAATTATAGCTATCTATTTTTAAGGAGGATGCTCCACTAAGATCGATGGAACAATTACTACTGCTACTTAAAGAATAATTATCAATCTTACAATTACAAGTTTGTAAGTCCAATTCGTCAAATTTGAAACCGGTGATGTTAATAATTACACCTTTTGAAATGAATTCTTTATAGTATTGTCCTTTAATTAATAAAGTATTTTCTTTCTTTTCAATAGAGATTTCTTTTTCTAAAGAAGCTTCATAAGTAATTTCAACTTTTCTTTCTCCTTCAAAAGTAATATTTACTTCAGGAAGTACACTTGAATTACCTAGTTTTAAATAAATGTCTTTGATTTCTAATGAAGAGAGATTTTCACTAAAAGAATATGAATTAGTAATTCTTTCACCAGTTGTCTGAACAACCTTTTTTGAACAACCACTTAAAGAGAAAATTGATGCGATTGAAATTAGATATAAATTCATCTTTTTCATTTTTATAGTCTCCTGATTATTTATTAAAGATTATTTTTTCATTATTGAACATCTTTGTTAATAAGAACACTCCAAGAGCAATATAAACTACATTTGAAATAATACAGATAGCAAAATTTAAATAGTTGACACTTAAACTAAAAATTGATACTAAGCACTGCATGACATTATAAATTGGAATTAAATAAACTAACGAGTTTCCTATTGCCGATGTAGTCATAAAGTTAGAAAGGCCCACTAGCATGACTAAAATCATAATTGGAGTGGAGTAAGAACTTGCTTCCTTAACGCTTTTTGCAAAAGTAGAAATGATAGTTAGTATCGTAGTAAACATTAACACAGTAACTATAATTAGCAATAATATTAAAATAATAGTAGTTACTCCATAAGCAGAAAAATCAAACGAAGTTCCCATTAAACTAGGAAGAGATAATATTAGTCCTAAGAAACTTACTAAAGAAGAAGCTAGTCCAGTTATTCCTAAACTAATAATTTTTCCAAGTACTATGTGGCTTCTTTTCGCAGGAGTAATTAATAAAGTAGCAATTGTACCTCTTTCTTTTTCTCCAGCGATAGATTCTGAACATATTGCCATTGCACCAGTAAATAAGAATATAATCAGTAAGAAAGGTAACATCATAGATATGATATAAACGGTAGTATCTTTACTAGTAGCTAAATCAAAGTTAATCGAAGGATCGCTATTGATATCAAACTTGTTTGCTAAACTAGATTCTACTCCATCTAATAGTCCAGTATAGTAAGAATAAATTAATCCAGAAGCATCATTCGTGGAATTATAATAAATTTCAATTTGAGGAGCTTTTAAAGAAGAAGATGAATCATAAGACATCATTTTTGAGTAAAAGTCTTCTTCATAAACAACATATAAATCAACTTCTTTTTCTTTAATCTTTTCTAGAATTTCCTCCTTAGATAAATTCTCTTCATTTAGAGTAATATTCCATCCTTCTACTTGTAAAAAAGATTTAAACTCATTAGGTTCGTTTACTACATAGACATTAAAGTCAGTATCTTTAGGTCTAGTAATATTAGTCATAATGTCTCCCATTAAGGTGTAGATAGCAAAAATTAATATTCCAGGAAGAAATAAGCTTACAAGCATCCTAGGATCGGTAAAAAATCTTTTTAATTCCTTCTTAACAATCGTCCAAATCGTATTCATTTTACTCACCTACCTCTTGTTTGTATAATTCAAAAAATACATCTTCTAAAGATTTTTCCTTAGTTAGATTCTCTAAAGTATCATCTCTTATCATCTTTCCATTAAAAATAATACCTACTCGATCACATAGTTTTTCAACAAGAGAAAAAATGTGAGTAGAAATAATGATGGTTTTACCTTCTTTTTTTAAATCCAAAAGAAAATCAGTGACAATTTTCGCGGTTATTACATCTAATCCGTTTGTTGGTTCATCAAAGATGATGATATCTGGATCGTGAACTAAAGAGATGACGATAGATACCTTTTGTTTCATACCGGTTGAAAGATCAGCCACCTTAACTTCTTTAAAATTTTCAATTCCAAATTTATTGAATAAATATTCTTTTCTTTTATTTGCTTTTTCTTTATCAATTTGATGTAAAGAAGAAAAATAATCAAAAAGATAATTAGGAGTGAAGAAATCTTCAAGCTTTAATTCGCTAGTTAAAAAGCCAATTTTTCTTCTTACTCCATCTGGATTTTTATTTACGCTGATGCCTTCCACTAAAGCATCACCTTCATCAGCTTTAATTAAAGTAGAAATAATTCTTAATGTAGTAGTTTTTCCGGCTCCATTAGGGCCTAATAGTCCATATATTTCTCCTTTATATGCATTGAAAGATAAATCGTCAACTGCAACTTTTTTCGTTTCACTTGTCTTATTAATTTTTTGCTGTTTCCTAGTTAATGTAAAAGTTTTCCTTAAATGAAAAACCTGTAATAATTCTTCCATATTGTTCCTTTCATTATTTTTTTAAAGCAATTTTATTATATCTAATTATGAAATTATAGACAATCTTATTGCATTATTCTTGTAATCTTACTTTCATTTTTTAAAGGAAAAATTCACGAAATAACATTTAGTTAACATTTCTATTAACTATATAAACTAATGGTTATTTCTTATATTTTTATCATTTATTTATTTAATAATATTGGAAAAATCTAAATAAAAATATAAACTAGGTATTGCAAGAATTAATCGAGGTTTTGAGTATGAAATATATAAAAGATAAAACATTTCCATATGAAAGAGCTTTATATGGAGAAAAAGATATCACGTTAGATAATTGTAGATTTGAAGGAGAAGAAGATGGAGAATCCGCATTAAAGGAAACTAAGAATGTCATACTTCTTAACTCGTTTATGGATTTACGTTATCCGTTATGGCACGTAGATAGCCTTTATATGGATCAAGTAACTCAAACAGAAAACTGTCGAGCTAGCTTATGGTATTCCTCTAATATTAAAATTTGTAATTGTTCCCTTTTAGGAATTAAAGCCTTAAGAGAATGTAAAAAAATCAAAATTTACGATACTAAAATTGTATCTCCTGAATTTGGTTGGAAATCTTCTTTAATTACAGCAAATAACATCGACATAACAAGTGAATACCTATTTTTTGAAGCTAAAAACATTAAACTAGATAATATAAAATTCAAAGGTAAATATTCATTTCAATACGTAAAAGACTTAGAAATTACTAATAGTATCCTAGATACTAAAGATGCTTTTTGGCACGCAAAGAATGTCGTAGTTAAAGATTCTATCGTCAAAGGCGAATATTTAGCTTGGTATAGTGAAAATGTCACCTTCATTAGATGCAAAATAATTGGAACTCAACCTCTTTGCTATTGTAAAAAGTTAAAACTAATTGATTGTACTACTGAAAGCTGCGATTTAGCTTTTGAATATTCAGAAGTAAATGGAAATATAATTGGATCAATCGACTCGATTAAAAACCATCTTAAAGGAAAGATTAAAGTTGACGAAATAAAAGAAATCCTCTATACAGAGGATTCAAAATATAAAGTTAAAGGAAAAGTAATCGTTAATAAAAACTAATTGCTCTTCATTTTCTTTTTAAATATGAATATTGATAGAATAAATATCACAATCGTGTAAGATATAACAATTATTATAGGTAGTAATAAATCATCAAATAAATTTAAATAGCCATTCAAAGAATTTTGGACAATCATCGTCATATTTTTAAATGGCAAAACTTTCATTACTGATAAAAAACCTTCTGACATTCCTTCAAGAGGAAACCACATTCCAGATAGAACAGATTGGCAAACAATCACAAGAGAAGATACTCCTCCAATTGATTTTTCGTTACATAAAGAACCAAGTAAAATTCCTATTCCAATAAATAAAAATGAAGTCACTAAGCTTAATAATATAGCTAAAATCATATTTATTCTAAAAATTGATGAATCAATTATCCCACCGATAACAAAGAATAATACAGATTGTACTAGACAAATTGGAATTAAAGCTAAAGTATAACTGAAGATAAACTCATAAGGTTTAGCTTCACTGACAAATAATCTAGTTAAGAACGAAGTGTTTCGATCTAAAGAGATTAACATTCCCATAAACAAGCTTAAAAACGCTTGAGAAAATACTACTATTCCAGGGGCTAAATACTTCATTTCAAATTGTGAAGTAAGCTTATGGAAAATAAAGTAAAAGAAAATTTCCATAAAGATTGGTAAACCAATCATAAATAATAAACTTAAGGGATCCCTAATTATTTCTTTTAAGTTTCTAGAAGTTAAAGTGAATATTCTGTTTATTGATTTTTTCATACCTTTATTCTCCTTCTACGATAGAAACAAAGCTTTCTTCCACATTGTCTTTGTTCGTGGCCTTATATAATTCTTCTTTAGTTCCTTTAAAAAGAAGTTTTCCATCTTTCATAATGCCAATTCGATCCGCTAAAAAGGAAGCTTCTTCCATATAGTGGGTTGTTAATACGATCGTCACTTTTCCTTTTAATGAACTAATTACTTTCCAAAGATCTCTTCTAGATAATACATCTAAGCCTAAAGTTGGTTCATCTAAAAAAAGTATTTTTGGATTGCTTACTAAAGAAAGAGCAATCGATAGTTTCCTTTGCCATCCTCCTGATAATTTACTAGAAATTTTCTTATAAACTTTTTCAAAATTAAATGTATCATTTAATTCTTTTTTTATCTTTTGAACTTCTTCTTTCTTCTTGCCATTAATTTTGGCGTAAAACTCAATATTTTCTTCAACGGTCAATTTCCTTGCAATTGCAGTTTCTTGCATAGAAATATCTATTAGAGATTTTATTTTTTCCATTTCGTCATTAATAGAATAAGAATAGATATACCCATCTCCACTAGTTGGCTTAGTTAATCCAGTCAGCATTTTTATCGTGGTTGTTTTACCCGCCCCATTTACTCCAAGAAGAGCAAATAGCTCTCCTTCATGAATTTCTAAATTTAAATCATTTACCGCAAGAGTATCTTTGTACTCTTTACATAAATTAATAGTTTTTATCGCTTCCATATAATTACCCCATTAATTTATAGAATTCACTATCTTTCACTATGGCAATTCCTCTATTTATATCTCCTAAAACCATCAAGGTATCCCCTTCTTTAATATCAAACATCTTTCTTGCTTCGATTGGAATAGTAATTTGCCCTTTAGGGCCTACTTTTACACTGACGATGAAACGGTCTTCTTTTACATCTTTCATATTTTCTTACCTTTCTTACTTTTCTTACTATATCATACATTCATTTCTTTGAGTTTTCAACAACCAAAATAAAAAGCGATTTCTCGCTTTTTAAGTGTATTATTGATTGCTATTAGAATTATATGATATTGGCTCAATATCTTCCCCAGTCATATATTCTTTAATTAACCTCTCAATTAAGTCAGATAAATATTCAACAGTAGTTTCTTGATCTTTAGAAATGTCGATGTGATCTCCTCCAATTCCAGAGTGATTAGTTAATGATGTATAAGTTCCTCCGGTAAATAATGCACCTTCTCTAGCTATAAATTCTCCAAGTTTATTAAGTCCACTTGCGGCTAGAGGAATATACTTAACTCCTTTATTTGCAAATTCAAAATATTCATCGTAGACATCTTTATACTTATCGCTATGGCATGGAGCATCAAATATATGGAATACTAATTTAACTGAATCGTCTCTCCAAGATAATTTGTTAATTTCTTTTAATCCTAGATGAACTGCTTCTTCATAATCTCCTCCTCCAGAAGCTTTTTGTGAATATAAATCGTTAAAAGCAGTTTGATAATTACTAGTAAAATTAAAGGTTCTAGTATCATAATCATCACCTTGATCACGATAGAAAGATAACGCTAAATTAATTTGATAATTTGGATTTGATTTATATACATTATCAATAATATCTTTAACGTTGTTTTGTAGGTAAATTAATTCATCTCCCATTGATCCAGTCGTATCAATTAAAAATGCAAGATCTAAATTAACAACTTCTTTTCTTACTTCATTTAAAGTGATATTAAAAACATACTTATCTTCACTATCCATTGTAACAATCAAGTATTTATCATCTATCTTAATCTTTAAATTGTTATAGTTATCAATTGTATACATATAGCAATTACCCTTAGTGTCAGAAATAGAAGTGTAAACTAATGTATCATTTTGATATAATTCAACTTTTTTAAATGGAAGATTCTCTTTTTGTTCATTTTCTAGATGAACTTTTACTAAATTGCTAGTTTTTGGAGTATTGCTTAATGATTGATATACTCC
>CAMEOO010000042.1 GCA_945929875.1 uncultured Caryophanales bacterium | reverse complement strand
ACTTTAAAGTTTTCTGTTTGACGAACTTCGTGTCCGTCTGATTTAATTCCCAATAATTCAAATTTTGGATTTAACCATGGAGAACTATCAGTAGTCTCCACAGTTAATTCAATGTCTGTTGTGTCATACTTTGTTGTTTTTACTGCATATAGATTTGACTTAGTTTGACTAATCTTTGCCTTTAACATTGTATCACTTCTTCCCTATTTATTTTCTTTTTCTTTTTGCTTATACATCATATAGTCTAATTCTGCTTTTAGCATAGCAACTTCTAAAGATAGCTGAGACACTTGCTGAGCTAAATATTGATTAGACGCTTGTAAGATTTTTACTTGTTCTTCTACAGGAATATCCATAGATACACCTCCTTTCTAAGTATGGAATGAGTCTCTCACGATTTCTACTGGTTCTCCTGGTTTAGATAAGTCTTCAGGTTTAGAGCCTTCTTCAGCACTTAGTAGTTGAGCAGTTCTTGCGCGTTCTTCTGCCATGGCTTCTTCATAAGTTATTGTTGCAATTCCTTCTTCACCATGTAACTCGCCATAAACAGCTGTTCTAGTAACATACTTAGGCTGAAATGCTTTAATCGTATAGAAGACTTCAATTTCTTCCTCGGAGTCAGTTTCGATTATAAAGTATTCATCAGTTCTTTCTGTAATAGCTAGATTAGCAATCTTATTACCAGTAACTTGAACATAGTAGTCAGTAAAGATTAATCCTTGAGGTAGCTCAACTTTAGCTTGTTTATTACTAATAGTAACTGTACCGTTAGCTTCAGTTAAGTCATCGATAGATTTAGTAACTGATAAAGATGTCTGTTCTCCACTTCGAGACATAACTGCAAATGGCGTAGATACTCGAATATCATTTACTTCTAGCTCTTCTGATCTAACAGAATAAACGCTCATATTACCAACGTTAGTAATATTATAGCCATGGCAGTTCATTGCTCGGTAGAAGTGAACACCAACATTACTCGCTGCAGTACCATTTTGATAGTTGAAGCAAGCAATATATCTGCCGCCATCTGCATAGTTGTTGGCTTGAATATTAAACCAAGTAACATAGTCGTTAGCTAACTCAATATTCATTTCAGATTTACTTGAGGTACTAGCTTTAAAAATAGAAACATAGTCTGAGGTAGTACGCTTGTATTCATCAAGTCTAAATGAACAGTTGTTAACAGTAGCATTTTTAATTCGCCAACCATTCATGTTTAAGTGATCGTACATACCAATTCGGCAGTTTAAGCCATCCTTAGTTTCTTTAATATAGAAACACTGCTCGTTTGTGTTACCATTTCTATAACCCATGATAATACCGTTATCACCATAGAAACGGATCATTCCGTCTCCTGTGTCTTCCCATATTGCTGATGGATATGTTGCGTCACCGTCAAAATAAATAGGAGAGCTACCTTTAAACTTCATACCATTTTTAGAGTAGAAAACACCTGCAGTAACCGTACCACCATTAGTAATATCCCATCCATGCATATTTAAGTGTTTATACGCGTTTAATCCAGCTGTATTATTATCGTAATTATCGTGTGGTGCAATAACAAAATAGCTTGTTTGACTAAATCCTGAGTTTGGATCTGTTGCATTAGAAGAAACACCAAAACTAATATAGTCTCCTAAAGGCGTCATACCAAGACAAACACCATTATGATCAGTAGAACGAGAAGCCGCTTGAGAAATATAACCTACATACTCATGGTTGTTCCAAGCATGGAATGTCATACCGCCATTTCGCAAACCAAGAGTCATATTACCATCATTGTCGTAAGAGTTCATACCATCAGAGTTAAAGTGGGTGTAAGCTCCTCTGCTTGTAGATACTTTAATACCATCCCTATCAATGGTTGTTAAACCTTCATAGACTTCATTTGGATGTGGTGACCATGCAGTAGCGAGTTCTCCTTCGCAAACAATTAAGTTGCCAATAAAGTAGTGAGCGTAGTTCCATTGAGTATTTTCTGATGTGTATTTACCCCAAAAATAGACTTGCATAAATTGAGCATTCGTTGGAGCAGTAAATGTGTTAGTAACTTTACCGCTTTTAAAAGTACCTGGAAGATGTTTACCAACATCAGGATTAGTACTATATCCCCAGTTTTCGCGGCTCCAAAACATAACCTCAAATCCAATATTTTGACCACGATGGACTTCGACGTCGCAGCTCATAGTGTATTTCTTTCCTGCTACCACTGGAATTGGTGCAGACATAACTCCACCCAACGCGCTATTTAGTCCTGTAACAGTAAACTCTAAACGAGTTCTAGTATTATTTATACTAGTAGTGTTAAATTTAATGTCACCGCTTCCATTATGCTTTCCAGTGTACCAATATTTCGATCCTTGTCTTGATAGCGAGTTTCGAATCATATTGTATCCACCAGATTGAGTAAACTTAATCTGTAAGTTATCTACAGTTTGTTGAACTTGCGATGATGTTTGATACCCTTTGCTAGTAATTTGATTATTAGTTTCTTCTTTAGTATAGAAATTCTTTTTAACTGTATTAGTAATAGCTGTATCTGTAATTTTAGACTCAGCGCTAGTCATTCGTTGTTCAATATTAGTTTTATCGCTTAAGACTTCTGTTGGACTCGTTTGCCACGCTACTGGCTTATCTCCTTCTACTAACATAACAGAATGGAAATAAAGAGAGTGGCTACTATTTACATTTTTAGGTCTAATAACAAACGCATAATATTGACTGTCGTTAGCAGTGAATGTGTGAGTAAATCTTGTCCAAGTTGTTCCAACAGAAACTTCCTTACGTCCATTTTGTTCCTGTCCCACGTCAACTGTTAGATTTCCACTTCCAGAACGTAGCCATATACTCCATGAATATTTTTTCCCAGAAGTTAATTTTTGAACTGGGCCTTTATGGCGACCTGCATGACCTGTTGCACTTCCACTAAATGTAATCTTACCTTGTTTACCATGAGTAGAGTTGTCTGTAGTAGAAACTTCCATATTAGTACTTAGACCAGATACGCTTGACCAGCCACCCCATCCGCTAGTAGATAAAGGAGCAGAGTTGTCCATTAAGTTAGTAGCAGATACTGATAGATTATTAAGCTTTGTTGTAACGTTAGTCTTCGTCTCGTAGGTATTAGACACTGACTGATTAATCTCATTTTTAGCAGTAGTGATCTGAGAGTTAGTTTCATTTTTAGTATAAACTTCAGTCTTTTTATACACATCTGCACTATTTGCTTTTTTATTAATTGCAGTGTTTAATTCATTCTTTGCAGAGTTAACTTTATTAGCTGCGTCAGTAGCTGCTGAACTAATAGCTTCAGATTTCTTTGTGTCTGCATATGATTTAGCCGAATTTAACGTAGTATTTACTTTTGTTTCTACGTTTGTTTTTGTTTCGTAAGTACTAGACACAGACTGAGTAATAGCGTCTTTAGCGACGTTAATCTGACTATCTGTTTGAGCTTTTGTATAATAATTTGCAATTGTAGAGTTTAACGTATTATTAGCAGATGTAATAGCATCATTTTTTGCAGTGTTAATATCAGCAGAAATATCTTCCGGTGCAGGTGACCATGATGTTGCTTTAGTACCAAACTCAATCTTTGGCTTTCTGATATAGATAGTTCCTGTTTTGCCACTCGCCTTTTTAAACTGAATTTTATATTGAGTTATACCATCTTTGTTGTTGACCGAGGTTGGGTCAAATGTATAACAAACTGTTTTCCAACTACCGTTTGTTGAAATAACTTTAAAACTTGAACTAACGGTAACATTAGAACATTCATACACCCTAGTATTTCCATTATAAGACCCAAAGTTAAACATTAATAACCCAGAAGAAGTTTCTTGATACTCAAACGAGATAGTAACCTTTCTGGTGATTGTATTAATCTCAGTATAAAGTGGTATGTTACATTCTTGCCAGCTAGTATTAGTCGTTACGATTTCTAACTTTTTAAATCCTTCATTACCCGTATTAGTGACAGTCCACCCATTTAAGCTAACGTTAGTTAATAACTTTGTTTGTTTGGCTAAGTTTCTACCACCAATCTCAATACTATTAACTTTAGTCTCAACATTTGCTTTCGTCTCGTATGTATTACTTACTCCTAAATTAATTTCGTCTTTAGCAACTTTAATTTGAGAGTCTGTCTGAGATTTTGTATAGTAATTAGCAATAGTAGATGTTAATGTTGCATTGGCTGAATTAATGGCTTCATTCTTAGCGTTATTAGCTTTATTTGCAGCATCTGTAGAAGCACTAGAGATAGCATCATTTTTAGCAGTAGTAATATCAGTAGAAATATCTTCTGGCGCAGGAGACCATGACGTAGCTTTAGTACCTTTTTCTAATTTAACATTAGAGACTTTAAAATTTAAAACTGAGTTATCTACTCTAAATCGAATCGAGTGCGCTTTAATATTATTGCTATCTAAAGTAACTGTTGCTTCAACTCGTCCTTTAGTATTAGAGCTACTGAATGTCGCAGCAGGGTTTTTAATAACTCCTACAAACTGATTATCTGTACCATCAGCTTTAATACCTTTAAATTCTACTCGGAAGTTACCGTATACATAGTTATTTGATCCGTTCTTACTGATAGCCCAATCAAATCCTACAGTTACTTTATCACCAACTTTAAAACCTAATTGTTCTAAAGTTTGCTTGTTATGCGTTGTATACGGATCCCAAACAACGTATGAAGACGGAACATTAACATTTGTATTTTTAGATGTAGCAGTTCCTACTAATTTATTGGTTGCACCTACTTGAATAGATGTAATCTTTGTCTCTACATTAGCCTTAGTTTCATAAGTATTGCTAACACCAAGATTAATCTCATCTTTAGCTACCTTAATAGCAGAGTCTGTTTGTCCTTTCGTATAGACTTCAGCTTTACTATAGACATCGACTGTATTAGCTTTCTTACCAATAGCAGTGTTTAATTCACTCTTAGCTGCATTAACCTTGCTTGTGGCATCTGTAGCTGCTGAGTTAATGGCTTCTGTTTTCTTAGTATCAGCGTAAGACTTAGCAGAATTAAGCGTAGATGTTACTTTCGTTTCTACATTAGCTTTTGTCTCATACTTATTAGATACGCCTAAATTAATCTCATCTTTGGCTACGCTAATTTTAGAGTCTGTTTCAGATTTAGTGTAATAATTAGCGATAACTGTAGCTGTATTTTGGTTAGCACTATTGATAGCATTAATAGCAGCAGTATCTATTAAAGAGTTAACATCTTCAGGAGCTGGAGACCATCCTAAATCTTTAGAACCAATAAAGACGCGTGCTTTACTAATCTGGAATGTACCTGCAACATTATCAAATCTAAATCTAAATGAAGCTTGAGTTCCTTTTTTAATCTTACCAAAAGTAATAGGTGAGCTAACAACAGTACCTTCGCTTGTTCCTTCTGCCAGATTAAAATCAAATGTTGGATACCATTGAGATACATCTGATGGGTCTTTAAACGTAGACTGGAATTTAATAGCGTAATTAGAGCCTTTAACAATGTTAGTTGCCTTATAGTCAAACGCAATAATAACCTTTTGCTCACTAACATCACCTGAGATTTTATATGGGCCCCATGTCTGATTAGAAGAATTATTAAGATTTAGTACTTCAGATTCTCCATCTGTATTTAACACCCTATTGACACCAGTAATCTTTAAGTTAGTAATCTTCGCTTCTGCGTCTACTTTAGTTTCATATTTATTAGAAACCTCTAAAGAAATATTATCTTTAGATTGTTTAATGGCGCTATCAGTTTGAGTCTTTGTATAGACTTCTGATTTACCATAAACGTCACTTGCATTAGCTTTCAGATTAATCTTACTAGTCAGATCAGATTTAGCTGTATTAATATTCTGATTTAATTCAGTCTTTGCACTATTAATCGCACTAGTTGTGTTTTGATTCGCGCTATTAATAGCTTCTGTCTTTTTAGACTCGGAAACAGTACTAATATGTGTCTTAATATTGCCATCATAGACTTCTAATCGAGTATTCATAATAGCTGTAGCGTCATCTGCAGTAATAGCTGAATTAATCTTTTGTACTGTAGATATTTCTAAAGAGTTAGCTTTAATAGTATTAGCTCTGATTAATGCGCCATCAATAGTTCCTACTAAGATTCTATCTGCGTTAATCTTACCGTCATTAGTAATAGCTGTAGCAAATGGTCCTGAGTATCCGTTAGAAGAGAAACCTAATCCATTAATATTCCATCTCCATAAGTTTCTTGCTGTAGCTTTATCTTCAGTATCCATGATTAATAGTTCATTTCTAGTTTTAGTTACATATCCACCTAGACCTGTATTAATCTTATCTGTAGCTTCCTGTTTACCTGCTTCGATTTCTGCTTGGATTCTATCATAGTCTACATCTGGAATAGTTATATCTAGACTTCCTGTATCAATACTTCCTGTAATAGAGTCCTTGCTAGTTTCAAATGAAGACTTTACCAATTTTTGACTTCCAATTTTGTATGTCATATTTTGGTAATTATTACCTTGTCTATCTGTAGATAGTTTCTTTGTTATTTCTATTACTCTAGATAGTAGATCTAATTGTAATGGTTCATGAATTAGATAGCCGTAGTCTCCTAGATTAATAGGTTGTGAAGAGTCTATTTGTGTATAGTCTAATTCTACTACTATATCTGGAGTATCATTTAGTTTTGTCTTTATATACTCTAATAGTTCTGATTGTATAGTAAATCTTTCATCGAATACTGGATCTGCATGTCGTACCCCGAATTTTTCTGCATTTGGTGATGTATATTCTGCAGTACATAGATAATTGCCTTCATCGTCTTTCTTACCATATCCTTTAATATATGTAGTAAGAGATGTTGTATCTATATCTTTTTTAACATTAGATATATTAGCTTTATATCTGAATTGAAATTCTGTTTCGTAGCCGACTTTCTTCTTAAAGGTAAAGTGATAGTTATCTACCTCATATTCTAGCCCGTATGCCTCAATAATCTTAGCTAATAGTTTTTGTTTATTGCATTCCCCTAGTTTTTCGAATGATTGATTCTTAATTGAGTCACTAATAGAATATGTGAATGGAGTGTCTTTAAATAAGAATTGTAATGCCTTATCTAATGTTACTGTATTAGTTAGATAGTCATACGCGTAGTAATCAATTAGATCAAATGAGATATGTTTACAGGTTACGCTTTGTAATGTTTTATTACCACTCATTGTAGATGATAATTGCTTAATGCGATACTTCTGCCCCTCACAGATAACAATAAGCTCTTCTAATAGATCAGGTTCATCAATAGCAATAAATGATAATGTATAATCTCCGTTAATCTTTCTTGTAATCTCTGCATTTTTAGCATCAATCATTCTTTCTACATTTCTTTCATTGATATATGATAACATTCCACTCACCTCCTATACGTAATATTCATTATAGATAACTTTAATATTATTAGATGTTAATCCGCTGACAGTAAAGCTATTTGTCCCTTTAGCTAAAGAGATTAATTTTCTATTTGTCTTAGAAGTAATTAGCGCTCCATCTTTCTTATATTGAATACCATCTACAACTAATACACTATTTCCAGATAGTGGCGTATTAAATACAATAGATTCATTAGTTGTTGTATTCGTAATTGTAACTGAAGAACTAACTGTACCTCTAATTTCAATTCGTAGATTATGAACTCGTGGATCTACGATTAGATGACCGCTATTTGTTACTGTAAAGCTATTGCTTGTTGAAGTAACAGTTTTAGCAGTTTTAGATTTACAGTAACCTTGGAAAGATGAGAATTTAATTTTCACTTTACCAAATGTTTCTGTTGTCTGATCAATATCAATTGAGTCTGTAGATACTGTCCATATCTTATTAGGCACTCGAGTATCATATAACTCGAATGATTCAGTATATAAAAGACCAAAGAGGTTATCTCTGGTTGATACAAAGTCAGATTTAATAAAACCAGTAACCTCTAGTGTTCTTTTATCAAGTGTTTGCCCAGTCATAACTTGGCCTAAGCGATTTTCGATTTTCTCTGTATAATAAGAGAAAGCAGGAGAACTGATTTTAAAGTCAGTAACCTTGAAGAGTGTATTTAAGTTTGTTTCTGTACCGTTAATTTTAACTACAATCATGTTCTCCCTCCTAACGAAAATGTGTCTAATCGAATTTGTTTTGCTTGTAGTAAATCAATAAATGGGAATACTGCTTCTGCAATTTGGAAGCTATCTAAATTAATAGACATCGTGACGTTTCCGTCTGGTGCAATAACAGGAACTTCAGTAGTTGCGTTATTATTCTTGTTAGAGTCAACTAAATCAAATAGCTTATCTAATCCAATTAATTTTGGTAACTCATCAATAGGTAATACTGCCTCTGCTGCGTTTCCTACTCCGTTAATAGCGTCTCCAACTCCAATGCCATTTGGTAGAACAGATTTCTTAGTGAAGATACCTCCAGAAGAATACCATTGAACACCGAATTTAGGTACTTTAGGCGGCATTAAGCTGAACTCACCACTAATAGTAAAGTGAGGTAACTTAAGTTTTGGTAATGACCACTCAAAGTTAAAGAAGCTTTTAATTTTATCTATTGCGTTCTTAACTGTGTCACGCGCGTTATTAATTTTAT
>CAMEOO010000041.1 GCA_945929875.1 uncultured Caryophanales bacterium | reverse complement strand
CTGCTACTGCTGCCATGTCATTATTAGGAGAATCATCTTCAGAATACAATAATGTGCTAGCTCAAATGAATGAAGCAGCTGGTGCAACAGATAGCGCGTTCAATACGATGAATAACACGCTAAAAGAACAGCTAAATCAATCAGTTAACCATTTAAAGAATGGATTATCAGATTTAGGTTCTGAGTTATTTGATCGATTAGGGCCTGCAATCTCTGAAGCTATTGAATGGTTTGGAGATATGATTTATAAATTAGCTGAAATTCCTAGCTGGATTGAAGAAAATAAAACCATGCTCACTTATTTAGGAATTGCACTAGGAACAGTTACAACTGCTATTGGCGCGTATATTCTTGCAGCGAATGCTTCAACTATCGCAACTACTATTGCTACTGTCGCAGGTACAGCTTTTGGAGCAGTCATAGCATTTATTACTTCACCTATTACTTTAACTATCCTAGCGATTGGAGCACTTATTGCTGCAGTCTACGCATTAGCAACTAACTGGGATTGGATTAGCGAAAAGACTTCAGAAGTCTGGCATGCAATGGGCGATTGGATTAATAAAACATGCGAAAACATTGCATCTTCTGTTGGAGAATGGTGGGGCAATATCTGCGATAAGACAAATGCTTGGCTAGAAGATATGAAAGCTAAATTTATTGAAGGCTTCGATAAAATGATCGATAGTACAATTCAGTTCTGTACAAACGTAAAAGATACTATTGTGAACGGCTGGAATCAAGCAGTTGAGAATACTAAACAAAAGTTATCTGATATGTACAATACCGCAGTTCAAAAATGGACAGACATGTGCACAGCAGCTAAGCAGAAGTTTGATGATATTAAAACAAATATCACTACTCGAGTAACTAATATCAAAGATAATATTAAGCAGGGCTTTGAAACGGCTTATAATACTGTTAGAGATATTTTTAGCAAAATCTTTAATGCTGTTAAGGATAAAATTGAAAGCGCACGCGATACAGTTAAGAATGCAATAGATAAAATTAAAAGTTTCTTTAAGTTTGAATGGTCACTACCAAAGCTTAAGCTACCGCATATTTCTATTAGTGGTGAGTTCAGTTTAATGCCACCAAGCGTACCTAAATTTGGTATTGAATGGTATTCTTCTGGAGGTATCTTCACTAAGAAGTCATTATTGCCTAATGGTATTGGCGTAGGTGACGCAATTAACGGAGTAGGAAACGCCGCAGAGGCAGTATTACCTATTGATGAACTGCCAAGATTAATTGGATTAGATAAGCTGTTTGATTTAGTAGACTCTAATAAAGGCCAAGCTCAAACAACTGAGATACCTGTTATTGCGCCAGAAGGAAACGTCACAATGTCTATTAATTTAGATAGCTTCCAAATCGCAGAAGCAGTATTCCCATTTATTGATTTACTACAAGCAAAACAAATTCGATTAGACACATTTTCGTTAGGAGGGAGAACATGATTGTAGTTAAAATTAACGGTACAGAAACAAACTTAAATACACTCTTCAAGGTTACTGACTTTAAAATCAGTTCTCCTGCTTTCTCTTATTATACAGAGAAAATCGAAAATCGCTTAGGCCAAGTTATGACTGGGCAAACACTTGATAAAAGAACACTAGAGGTTACTGGTTTTATTAAATCTGACTTTGTATCAACCAGAGATAACCTCTTTGGTCTTTTATATACTGAATCATTCGAGTTATATGATACTCGAGTGCCTAATAAGATATGGACAGTATCTACAGACTCAATTGATATTGATCAGACAACAGAAACATTTGGTAAAGTGAAAATTAAATTCTCATCTTTCCAAGGTTACTGTAAATCTAAAACTGCTAAAACTGTTACTTCAACAAGCAATAGCTTTACAGTAACAAATAGCGGTCATCTAATCGTAGATCCACGAGTTCATAATCTACGAATTGAAATTAGAGGTACAGTTAGTTCTTCAGTTACAATTACGAATACAACAACTAATGAATCTATTGTATTTAATACGCCACTATCTGGAAATAGTGTATTAGTTGTAGATGGTATTCAATATAAGAAAGATGGAGCGCTAATTACTTCTAAGACAAATAGAAAATTAATCTCTTTAGCTAAAGGGACAAATAGCTTTACTGTCAGCGGATTAACATCTAATAATATTAAAGTTATCTATAATGAATATTACGTATAGGAGGTGAGTGGAATGTTATCATATATCAATGAAAGAAATGTAGAAAGAATGATTGATGCTAAAAATGCAGAGATTACAAGAAAGATTAACGGAGATTATACATTATCATTTATTGCTATTGATGAACCTGATCTATTAGAAGAGCTTATTGTTATCTGTGAGGGGCAGAAGTATCGCATTAAGCAATTATCATCTACAATGAGTGGTAATAAAACATTACAAAGCGTAACCTGTAAACATATCTCATTTGATCTAATTGATTACTACGCGTATGACTATCTAACTAATACAGTAACATTAGATAAGGCATTACAATTCTTATTTAAAGACACTCCATTCACATATTCTATTAGTGACTCAATTAAGAATCAATCATTCGAAAAACTAGGGGAATGCAATAAACAAAAACTATTAGCTAAGATTATTGAGGCATACGGGCTAGAATATGAGGTAGATAACTATCACTTTACCTTTAAGAAGAAAGTCGGCTACGAAACAGAATTTCAATTCAGATATAAAGCTAATATATCTAATGTTAAAAAAGATATAGATACAACATCTCTTACTACATATATTAAAGGATATGGTAAGAAAGACGATGAAGGCAATTATCTATGTACTGCAGAATATACATCACCAAATGCAGAAAAATTCGGGGTACGACATGCAGATCCAGTATTCGATGAAAGATTTACTATACAATCAGAACTATTAGAGTATATAAAGACAAAACTAAATGATACTCCAGATATAGTAGTAGAATTAGACTATACACAAATAGACTCTTCACAACCTATTAATCTAGGAGACTACGGCTATCTAATTCATGAACCATTACAATTAGATCTACTATCTAGAGTAATAGAAATAACAAAGAAACTATCTACAGATAGACAAGGTAATAATTACCAAAATATGACATACAAAATTGGAAGTCAAAAATTGGTAAAGTCTTCATTTGAAACTAGCAAGGACTCTATTACAGGAAGTATTGATACAGGAAGTCTAGATATAACTATTCCAGATGTAGACTATGATAGAATCCAAGCAGAAATCGAAGCAGGTAAACAGGAAGCTACAGATAAGATTAATACAGGTCTAGGTGGATATGTAACTAAAACTAGAAATGAACTATTAATCATGGATACTGAAGATAAAGCTACAGCAAGAAACTTATGGAGATGGAACATTAATGGATTAGGCTTCTCTTCTAACGGATACTCAGGACCATACGCTACAGCTATTACTAGTGATGGTAAGATTAACGCAGATAGAATCTTAGTAGGAACACTTGATGGTGCATTAATCAGAGCTAATACTATTAAAGCTAACTCTTTAGAAATATCTACGGTACAAAAGATTAACGCAGCTATTACTGCAGATGACGCTACAGCTATTATGAATACTCGATTAGAAGTCTACGATGGTAACATTAAGGCGCATATTAATACAGTTTCTGAATCTAAAAAGACTGAAGCCATTAATAGCGCGAATCAGAATACAGCTTCTGTTATCGCCAACTATTATACTAAATCTGAAACTGATAGTGCTATTAAAGTAGCTAAAGACGAGATCAATTTAGGGGTATCTAATACCTATGAAACTAAAACCAATGTAGAAACTAAAATCAATAATATTAGTGTTGGTGGTAGAAACTACGTTAGAGATTATATGTTTAGAAAGCAAGACGTGTGGAAACGAAACAGAACATCGGAATCATTTATTGACACAGATAATGGATATGGTTATTTAACTTCTTCTACTGCAAATCCTTGGCTATATCAAATTATGCCTTCTGGTGTATTTAAAAAAGGACAAGTTGTTACAATTCAATATGAAATTAAATGCGAGGATGTTTCTAAGAACACGAGTTCAAACGCTATGTTAATCAGAACAATATTAACTGGATATGAGAGCGATTCTGGTGGACACATAAAAGATGTTTGTATCTTGGGGATACACGAAAACGAAGTGGCTAATTTAACAAATTGGACTAAGAAGACAATTACTGGGACTATTGGTGATATTGGGGCTGCTAAAAGTATTTGGCTACGATTATATGCTCGAAACTTTACAGGGAAAATCTATTTTAGAAATGTTAAGTTGGAATTAGGAACTAAGGCGACAGACTTATCACCCGCACCTGAAGACACTATTACTGATATTACAAATGCCAAAAATGATGCCATTGATTCTGCTAATGGTACATTAATGACAACTATTGCTAACTACTATACGAAATCTCAAACAGATAGTCAGATTAATGTCGCTAAAAACGCCATCACTCAATCTGTGTCTAGTACATACGCAACTAAAACAGATGTGACTTCATCAATAAACGGTGTTAACAACTCTATTAACAGTCTAACAACTAGAATGAATAGTGCAGAGTCAAAAATCACGGACACAGCCATTACTAATACAGTTAAACAGAACTTCTATACCAAAACCGAAACCGAAAATGCCATTACTTCAAAAGGGTATGCAACTCAATCTCAAGTTCAGCAAACAGCAGACAATATTCAGTTTAAGTTTACTCAAACTGGAGGATATAATCTTATTCGCAATGGAAATCCTAAACCTTGGCACGAAGAAAACTGGTGGGTAAGTGGTAATGGTTGGTGGTATCGAAACTATAACGATTTAGGTATTCAAACACACGACACCAATGAAGCATACGCAGGCTCTGCAACATTCAAAGTACAGCCTGGAACAACTTATTCACTATCTTGTTGGTTAATGGCAGAAGCTAACACTAAAGGTGCAGATGTGTATTTTATTGGTAGTGCAAACGATGATGGAGCTTATACAGAAGTTCATCACTTATACGGCGGTTCTGGTAATGGTCAATGGGTAAATGTTAAAGCAACATTTACTTTAGGTTCTAATATTAACTATGGATTTATTCGTATTGACAACAATGGTCGAAAAGATACATCCACAGGAGGTAATACAGTTGTCTTCTTTAGTGAAGTTCAAATGGTCAAAGGTTCAGAGTGTTACCCACAATGGAGTCCTAACCCTAATGAAGTGTATGACGGAATTACAACTATTAACAAAGATGGTATTAAAGTAAATGCTTCTAATATCAATGGATATACCCATATGACTGCACTGGGATTCTTTGTTAATAAAGGTGGTAAAGACTTAGTCTCTGTAGATGGTTCCGGTCTACGATTATTCGATGCCAAAATCCAATTAACGCATGCAAATGGGAATAAATACTTCTTGCTTGATGAAAATGGTATTGTCATGTATAATCCTGCAAACGGAACGCATCAATGGGGTAAAGTAGCAGCGATTAATAATAAATTTACAGTTGCTTCAAATGGTAATTCAAGTGGATTATCTCTAGGTCATCACGTTAACGACAATTACGTTGAAGATATTTTATGCGACTCTAATGGTGTTGTTTCTATTCAAAGACAGATAAATCATAATGGAGTTTTTTACAACAACTACGGTCAAATGTTCGTCCGTCAATCTGGACAAGGTGGATGGGAAATTACAGGTCGTTCAGACTCACAATCTATTAAACCAGGTGGAGCCAATCAAGGGGGTATAGGATCGAATACTCAATACATCAACCAATCCTGGATCGCCAACCGCCAAAACCCATCGTCGCTCGAATATAAGCACTTATCTCATTATGTTGATGATTTAGAATGTTTAAAATTAGTAAGTGAAGTTCAGCCAGCACGTTATTTTTATAAGGAATATGACGAAGGAGGAAACGACATAACGACTTTCACCACTAGAACGAGTCAATTAGGATTAATTTATGAGGATGTGCGCGAGTGTGAAGGTCGCGACTTAATTACAAATGAGGAAGATAAAGCCATCAATTTGTATAACATGGTATCGACTTTATGGGGCGCTGTTCGCAACCTGAACAAAAGGCTCAATGAGCTAGAAGTAGAAAACCTAGACTTGAAGAGCGAGTTAACTGCAGTCGAAGATTTAAAAAAAGAAAATGACGAGTTAAAGGCAAGATTAGCTAAGCTAGAATCACTACTTAACGTTTAGCTACTACATCAATATAAAATAGGGGAAGAAGTGATACAATGTTAAAAGCAAAGATTAGTCAAGTTAAATCAAATCTATACGCTGTAAAGACAACAAAGTATGACACAACAGACATTGAATTAACTGTGGAGACTGCTGATAGTTCTCCATGGTTAAATCCAAGATTTGAATTATTAGGAATTAAACCAGATGGACACGAAGTTCATCAAACAGAAAACTTTAAAGTTGTTGACTTAAATAATCACATCGTTCAAGTTACTTTAGATGAACAATTTGTAACATGTGATGGAAATGTAGATTTACAGCTACTAATTAAAGATGACTCACGCAAAAGCTCTACGCCATTTAAGCTATATGTTGGTCGTTCATTAGACTCTGATATTTTAGAGAGTCATCGGAACGTAAAAGTATTAGATGAGCTTGAAAAGTATATTATTGAAGGACGAGAATATATCTCAGAAGCCACAGGGCTGGCTCAGAGCACTGCAAACTATGTTCAAGCAGTAAACACTCAGGCAGAAGCCAACGAAGCCCAGAGGCTGCAAAACGAGTCTCAAAGACAGTCTGATGAAACTAAAAGAAAAGAAGCAGAAGATGACAGAAAGCAAGCTGAAGTATTACGAGTACAAAATGAAGACACTCGACAATCTGCTGAAGTCATTCGTGTAGCTAATGAACAGACTCGATTAGAGAATGAGTCAAATCGTATTGAACGAGAAACAGCTCGAGAGAATAAAGAGTCTATTAGACAAGCACAAGAACAAAAACGACATAACGCAGAATCTATTAGACAATCTCAAGAAGCTACTCGTCAATCTAATGAAGATAATCGTAAACAAGCAGAGAAATCTCGTAGTCAAGAAGAAATAATTCGTATTAATAATGAAGATACTCGTAAACAAGCTGAAGATACTCGTCAATCACAAGAATTAGACAGACAGTCTGCTGAATCTACTAGACAAACTGCTGAAACAAATCGCAATAATGCTGAGTCTACTCGAACTCAAGGTGAGAATACTCGTAAGTCTCAAGAAACTACTAGACAACAAAAAGAAACTGAAAGACAATCTGCTGAAACTGTGCGACAACAAAAAGAAGTCGAGCGACAATCAGAAGAAACTAAACGATTAGAAGCTGAAGAACTACGAAAAGAAGCGTATATTGAAGCACGTCAACTATTAGATGAACTTCAAGACTTTGAGCCTATTACTGAAAAAGATCGAACTGATTATATGGGTAATCTTCATCAGACTCTTAAAGAGAAGAACGACGCTGACGTTGATTGGTTGTTAGGCGAGATCAACACGGTTCATTATGACGGGCAACACATTACCGCAACAGATACGATTGAAGGGCGCTCTAAAAGTGCAATTTTAACGGGTCAAACGTTGGTGAATTTACTAAAAGTAAATAAAGATAATTATATTATTAACAATTCCCAGAATTGGTCTATTGAAGACGGGTATTTGAAGTGTGTTTCAACAACAAGTTGGCATACAGTTACAGATAGATTTAACAATATGATTAAACCATCTACTAAATATTTAATCGTTGTTGAAATAAAAGAAAATACTTTAAATATAGATATCAACTTCGATGGTTTTGGCACTACGTTAGGCACGGCTTCTACTTTTTTAAAATTTGAGTCAAACGAGGTTGGAACTAAAAAAGTAATAGTTACAACACCTTCAACGATAGACAGTACAAAAAATGGACTATTTAGAATGCCAATTAACGTACCCAATGAAGGTTCTATCTTAAAATTTAGAGTTATGGCTATCGAATACCAAGACGGAATGGAAAATTGGAACATTCCTTACTTTGAGGGTATGCAATCCGTTAAAATGCCTGTTTTAACAACTACAGGGAAAAATTTGTTCCCAACTTCTACTGCACTAATAAGTGGCAAAGAACTCGGAGATACTGGTGGACTTATACACGCTGGAGGATTAGCCACAGAAGAATATATTCCATTAACATTCTTTGAACAATGTGTTTTTAGCTCTAAAGCGGCATGGCTTAGAATTGCTTTCTATGATATTGATAAAAAGTTTATTAGTATAAACTATGCAGGTAATAATAAAAAATTAATTTTTACACCGCCAAGTGGTGCAAAATTCTTTAGAGTTTCAAGCGGAAGTGGCGGTGATGCTCATACTCCAAATGAACTTCAATATCAAATCGAAAAAGGAACGATTCCAACAGCCTACGAACCCTATAAATCAAACATTTTAACGGTCAATGAAGAGGTAACATTACGAGGTATTGGCGATGTGCATGATACACTTGATTGCTTGACAGGTGAATTAACACAAAATATTCACGAATCAATTTTAAATGGACAAAACGATGGGACTATAATCAATAATAATTCATTAGGCTACATTAATTATCAAGGATATATGAGCAAGGTTGTTACGGGTAAGAATGGCGAAGAGTTGTATCTACAATTAGTTTATGGGGAGTTTGCCAACTCGGCTAATTATTTATTAAAAGATGGTTTTTTACAGTTCAAGGGTTATCGCCCAACCGATGCCGAAGCGGAAGAGGGATTATACAGATTTACAGGTTCAGACCACGCCTATTTATATATTAAGACTTCACGCTTCACCAACCATTCACTTGATGGGGTTAAACAATTTTTAAGTGAAAATCCTCAAACTTACTATGTGTTAAATAAACCGAAGTCGATTAAAACAGTTGATTTAAGCGACAATCACGTTTATTCATATAAAGGTACGACTC
>CAMEOO010000040.1 GCA_945929875.1 uncultured Caryophanales bacterium | reverse complement strand
AAGAATTTTTGTTAAATCCGGATTCCTTAAAAGCTTAAATTGCTAGTTTTATTTCTTTTCTATTTCTTAGAGTGAAGAGTATAAATCCATCATGAGTGACTATCATTTCATGAATTATCTGAAAAAACAACGATTCATCAAATTGAAATGATAGTTCTTTACTTTTCTTAAAATTCTTAGCAAAAGAAGTTCAACGCATTTTTTTGAAATAAGCCAATTTCTTCTGTTGAGAATACTTAGTCTATCATACCAAAAAAATGTGACTTTAGGCATTTTAGTTGATATAATATGAAACAAGATATAAAGTAAATAAAGATACTTGTTTATCAATACAAACAAAAGAGGATTACATAGATGATAGAAATAAAGAACTTTAATATTGAGGATATTGATACTCTTTCTATAATTATGAAAGACGCTTTTAATTTTGATTCAAGAATGCATCTAAATAAAGATGGTGGACCAGAGGGGTATGATGATGGGAGCTTTATAAAGAAATGGTTCTTACTAGATAGTGCTTCTCCATATACTATTTATTTCAATGGTGAAATTATTGGTGCGATAAATTTATTTATCAATGATAAAACGAATGAGAATTTTTTAGGATGCATTTTCATTTCACCTAAATATGAAAATTTAGGGCTTGGAACAAAAGTGTGGAAAATGATAGAAAAAATGTATCCAAAAACTAAAGTATGGAAAACAGAAACTCCATTGTTTTCGATGAGAAATCATAATTTCTATATAAATAAGTGTGGATTTCATTGCGTAAAAATAGATAATCCTAAAGATAAAGAAAATGGTACTTACATTTTAGAAAAAGTAATGAGCGATTAGAGGATTAGTTTATGCATAATTATTTATTAGATCTAAGTTCTTTAGATTGGCTAAGCATCGCTTTTGTATCTATTATGGTCATTTTTATGATTGTCGGTTTATTAAAAGGCTTTGCCAATGCTCTTGTTTCTCTTCTTGGAGGAATAGTAGCCCTTGCTGGAGCAATTCTTTTAGCTAAACCTGCTGCAAATGCTTTAAAAGGCTCAGGAATTGAAAGTAAATTAATTGAAATGATTAATAATTGGTTAATTGGAATTAATGAAGGTGCTTTTAATACAGTCATTCCTGTTGAAAATCAAGCGGAAGCAATAGGTGAGGTGATTAAGCAACTTGGAATACCAGATGCTTTTAACTCAATATTAGTTGGATTAACTATGAAAATAATTACTATTGAAGGAGGGAACACCATCGGCTATTACATTGGTTCTTCTTTAGCCTATTACGATTTATACATTATTTCTTCAATAGTTATTTATATAGCAATAAAAATAGTAGTATTAATAATTAAAATAATCACAAAGAATTTCAATAAAATACCAGTTTTAGGTTTTGTGAATAGACTTGTTGGATTAGTCTTTGGGTTAGTTGAAGGATTTTTAGTTATATCCGCGATAAGTTATGTTGGTATCCTATTGCTTAATATCGGGTCATTAAATGGATTTATCTCTTCTTTAGCAAAATTAAATGATCCTACCGCTAATAGTATAGCTAAATGGTTTTTTGAAAATAATCTTATTAAAAAATTGGTAGAAATGTATCTATAATTTCAATATTGACATTTTTCTTTTTTACTTGATAAACTAAAAATAGGAGAGGGATATTTATGAAATTTTTACATTGGCTTTTTAGTTTTACCTCAAGGCATATAGCAGATATCAATAGATATGAAAAAGATAAACTAGCCACAAGAATTATTGTGATTATCTTAGATTTATTCCTATTATTTGCCTCTTTAGCATTAGAAATATGGTGTATTAATCTTTTCAATGATAAATTTCTATTTGGAGTTTTAGAATTAATCTTTTTGTTGATTCCAATTTCCTTAGCTTCTTTAGATACATATACTTTATATATTTATCTAGGCTTTAAATCTTTTGCTTCTAAAAAAATCGATTCAGCGATAAATGATCTGGATTCTTCTATTAATGAACAAAATACAAAAAATAATAGAGGATTAGATTTGTTCGTAGGCATCTTAAGTATTTTGTGTTTAGCATTACTTGTTGCGGGTTTATTTATTATTCCTAGTATTATTTAAAATAATTTTTTTACAATAATAAAAATGATTTTTATCGTTCTTAAATTTAGTTATAATTTAAGAAGTTTTGAAGGTGTTGTATGAAAAAGATTAAGTTGTTTACATTATTGATATTGATACTTGGAATTACTTCTTGTAATTCTAGTTTACCAATAATAACTAGCCAATCTTCATCTAATGTTGAAGTGGGATCATTTCCTTCAAGCGAAGATTCTTCTTTTTTTAGTGAAGAGTCTTTTGAAGGAGAATTACTTTCTTTTACTTTAGATAAAAATTCATGCCCTGATTCTTTGTTCTCTTATCAAGATAATTATGGTGATTTTTATAGTTCTACAAGATTTGAGTTCTACCGGGCTAATAAAATTGGTGAAGAATTACTGCGTTTATCATCTTATTCTTCTATTACTGGTGTAGATGGTTTACCTAGCGCTTTTTATAATGTTCTTCCTATTTATGATATTAGGAAAGTGAGTTTAACATATTCTACTTCTATTGAAACTAATAAAAACCCGATAATTCGATTTGGGAAGACAAGATACTATGATTCACAAGAAGAAATAGTACTATCTACTAGTAAAAATACTATGGAATTTGATGCAAAAAACGCGAACTTCTTTAGTATAGAAACTATCTCGAATTCATTGAGCATTAAAGAAATAACAATTTACTATACTAATACTAACAATGATATTACTATAAATCCTAGAGGCTCAGGAGATGATGAATATCGAATTAATACTTCTTCATTTCAAGAAAAACTAGAGCATAACGAAAGTAATATTTTACTCCCAACAAAGATATCTTTAATTGGTGATAGTTATGAAACGATAGAAGAAAAAGAATACACATATTACGATTATCAAGAAGTGAGAAATAATCCATCTTTAGCTTTGAATGCTTCATTAATTGATCCGGTGGATGTCGCTAATTATTTTATTACTTTTAAGACTTGGCCAGCAAATTATGTGTATAAAAATAACTATTCTGAAGCTTATAAAATTTTTAAAGATCAAACTAGGTGCATATCGAATTATTCTAGGACTGATGGGTATGCAAGAAGTGTTCCTTATCAAGCAGGTAGCAATGGAAAACCACTTTACTATGAATGTGATATCGCTCTTGATGATTCTTATTCTAATCGTAATAGAGGAGTAGGAAGACTTGTAGTTTGGTACTATGGATTTAGTAAAGATAAAGGAGCATTAGATTATCAAGAAGAATTACCAGTAGTCCTATATACTGATGATCATTATTTTTCTTTTAGAGAATATCTAGGAGATGGAAGATTTTCTAAGAACTTCGATGCGGAAGGAAACAGAACAAAAATTAATTGGTCTTGTCCAAAAACTCTTTTAAAACATTAATTATATTTTTATAATTTTAATATATTATCTACAAGAAAGAAGGTTACTTTATGGAAACTTTATTATCGAAGAATCATTTTAAGATTACTAATGGAGACAAGATATTAACAATCAACAACATGGCTGTGAAAGCTAAAGAAAAAGGGAATAAAGTAATTAATGCAACTGTTGGTATGCTTTTTGACGAAGAGGGAAAACTTGCTGATTTTGAAAGTGTCGATAAAATTATTGAAGCAAGTAGCGACGCAAATACTAGGAAATATGGCCCAGTCAATGGCGGAGAAGATTTTAAAAAGGCCGTTCTTTCTTGGGTTTTTGAAGATGTTGATTTTAAAGATAACCATTATGAAGTAGTTGGTACCATGGGGGCAACCGGAGCTTTATATTTAAGCATGAGAAATTATTGCTCATTAAATCAAGAAGTATTAGTGCCTTCTATCCGATGGACTAATTATGATTCAATCATCTCTCAAGTAGGAGCAAGAGTAAAAGAATACAATTTATTTAATAGCGAAGATAATCTCGATATCGAATCCATTAAAGGATGTGTTGAATATTCTTTAAAAACATATAATCGAGTATATTTATTGATTAATGATCCATGCCATAATCCAACTGGGTATTCTATGAAAAAGGAAGAGTGGAAGGAATTATTAGATTATTTAAAAGAAAAATCTAGTAAAGGCCCTATCGTTTTACTAGTCGATATTGCTTATATAAACTATTCATTAACAAGTTATAATGAGATATTGCAACTTATGGTCGATTCATTAACTGATAATTTGATGATTCAAATTACCTTTTCCGCGAGTAAAACCTTGTCTATTTATGGATTTAGAGGAGGAGCTTTAATTGGACTAAACAAAAAGCAAGACGCGATAGAAGATTTTAAAATTAGTATTGAAGATAGCGCTAGAACTGTTTGGTCGATGGCAAGTTCAATTTCTTGTAGAGTGATAAAAGAATCTTTTGAAACAAAAGAAAAAAGAGAAGATTTAAGAAAGCAACTATTTTACTATCGCGATCTAATCAAAGAAAGAGCAACTTTATTTTTAAATGAAGCAGAATTAGTGGATCTAATAGTCTATCCTTTCTCAAGTGGTTTTTTCATTTTAATTCCTTGCTCTAATTGCCAAGAGGTTTGTAACTACTTGATCGATAGATATATTTATGTTGTTCCAATGTGTGGAGGAATAAGGATTTCAATTTCATCATTGACGAAAAATGAAATTAAAGGCTTAGCAAAACAAATTAAACAAGCGATAAAAGAAACAAATAGCCTCTAGAATTAGAGGTTTTATTTTTAAGATTTAGATTGTATAAAATAAAAAAATTTATTTGAGAAATTTTATTTATTTAGTCTAATTATATAAATATAGGGTAAAAAAATAATAAAGTAGAAATAAAAAATAAAAAATGATAGTATTAATTTGTTATTTATAGGAGTGAACCTTTATGCAAAGTAAGTACGACGTAATCGTTGTTGGAGCCGGTCCAACTGGAATTTATTCTACATATGAACTAATTAAAAAGAAACCTGGAATTAAAGTTCTTCTTATCGATAAGGGAATGGATATTTATCGTAGAAATTGTCCAATCTTAAATAAAAAAATTAAACAATGTCCTCTTGATATCAATGGAGAATCTGGATGTAAACCAAGTTGCGCGATGACTAGTGGCTTTGGGGGATCTGGAGCCTATTCAGATGGCAAGTTTAATATCACTAGCGAGTTTGGTGGCTGGATGACTAATTACTTAGATAAAGATTTAGTTTTGGACTTAATTAAATATGTCGATGAAATCAATCTAAATCATGGAGCGCCAAAAGAACTAACTAACCCATATACTAAAGAAGTTAAAGAAATCGAGAAAAAAGGTATTTCAGTTGGATTAAAATTACTTAGAAGCCAAGTCCGCCATTTAGGCACGGAAATCAATTTAAACGTATTAAAGTCCATTTATGAAGAGATGAAACCAAGTGTCGATTATTTATTTGCTACCAAAGTAACTGATATAATCGTTGAAGAAAATGTAATTAAAGGGGTTATTTTAGAAAAAGGAGAGAAGTTCTATTCTGATTACGTCCTTCTTGGAGTAGGAAGAAATGGCTCAGAATGGTTAAGCCATATTTTAAGTCAACATGGAATTAAGTTTACCAATAATCGCGTGGATATCGGCGTAAGAGTGGAAACTAACGACATCATTATGGATGATATCAATAAATATCTTTACGAAGGAAAGTTTATCTATAACACTTCTGTTGGTACGACGGTGAGAACATTCTGCTCTAATCCTTCTGGGCACGTAGTTGTTGAAAACCACAATGGAACGATGGTATGTAATGGACACGCCTACAATGATCCAAAACTTGGATCTAACAACACTAATTTTGCATTATTAGTATCTCAAGAATTTGATGAACCATTTAAAGATGCTAATCAGTATGCACATGAGGTAAGTAGACTTGCTAATCAACTATCTGGTGGAGGAGTTATCGTTCAAAAGTATGGTGACATCAAAAAAGGAAGAAGGTCTACAAAAAAACGTATAGATGAAGGATTTGTAGTTCCTACTTTAAAAGAAGCAATCCCAGGAGATTTAGGGCTAGTCTTACCTTATAACACTATGAAGTCTTTAATTGAAATGATGGAAGCTTTAGATCATGTCACTCCGGGTATTGCAAACGACCATACCTTATTCTATGGTGTAGAAGCAAAGTTTTACTCAGATCGCCCAGAAGTGGATAATCACTTCGAAACAAAGATTAAGAATTTATATGTAGGTGGCGATGGAGCTGGAATCACTAGAGGTCTTGCTCAAGCGGGAGCTTCTGGAGTGTGGGTTGCTCGAGACATCTTAGATAAAATGAATAAATAATATGAATTTTCAGGAATTATTTGAACAAGAGAGCAAAAAAGAATATTTTATATCATTAATGGATTTTGTAAAAAAGGACTATCAAGAAAAGACTTGTTTTCCTCCTTTTGAAGATATTTTTAACGCATTCAAATTTAATGATATCGATCAAATTAAAGTAGTTATACTAGGGCAAGACCCTTACCACGAAGAGCATCAAGCTCACGGCTTAAGTTTTTCCATTTTAGATGGTAATCCATTACCAAAAAGTTTAATTAATATTTATAAGGAACTTTACGATGACATTGGTGTTACTAGATTAACTGGCAACTTAACAAGTTGGGCTAAACAAGGTGTTTTCTTATTAAATAATGTTTTAACTGTAGAAAAAGGGAAAGCTAATTCGCATAAAAATAAAGGATGGGAGATTTTTACTTCCAAAGTTATTGAAGAATTAAATAAAGATGAGCATCCTAAAGTATTTGTCTTATGGGGTAATGATGCAATAAAGAAGAAGGATATCATCACTAATTCAAAACATCTAGTTATTACTAGCCCTCATCCTTCCCCTCTATCTAGTTATAGGGGATTTTTTGGATCAAAACCGTTCTCAAAGATTAATACCTTTTTGGTTAATAATAACCTTGAGCCAATTGATTGGAGTTAATATGGATCAAATAAAGATTGTTGTAAACAAAGAATATCAAGATTTAAACATCAAAGAGTTTTTAAAATGTTTTAATATTGGAAGAGGAAAGATCGAAGAAATTCGAGTTAATAAATCTTGTGTTTTAAATGGTAAAATAACTTCTTTAGAAGAAGTGTTGAAAGAAAATGATGAACTAGTATTTTTACTTGATGAAAAAATCAATTATGAACCTTGCAACCTTCATTTAGAAGTATGTTATGAAGATGATTATCTATTAATTGTTAATAAGCCTTCTGGAATGCTTGTCCACCCAGATGATGAAACTAATACAACTACTTTAGTAAATGTAGTAGCTAACTACTACTATGAAAAGAAGATTTTTAGAAATGTTAGATATGTTCATCGAATCGATTATGACACTAGCGGGATAGTGATATTCGCGAAAGACTTTTTAACTCAAGGAAAATTAGATGAAATGATATCTAAGCATGAATTAAAAAGATATTATTTAGCTTTTTGCCATAATAAATTTAAAAATAATAAGGGAGAAATTAATCTTCCTATTGGAAGAGATCGACATCAAAATAATGCCTATCGGGTAGGGAAATCTTCTAAAAGTAAAGAAGCTATTACTGATTATGAAGTAATTAATTCTTATAAGAATTATTCGTTGGTAAAGCTTTTACTAAAGACAGGTAGAACACATCAAATTAGGGTTCACATGTCTTACTTGAATCATCCTCTTTTAGGTGATAAATTATATAATGGTAAGGATGATTTAATTTCTCGAGTGGCCCTTCATTCTTATGAAGTTAAATTTATTCATCCTATTACTAAAGAATATATCGATGTAGTTTGTAAATTACCTGTAGATATGGAGAGATTAAAAAATGATTAAGGCAGCAATATTTGATTTTGATGGCACTATCGCCAATACTTTATTTGATCTACAAGATTCAATTAATGAAGCATTAAAGATGAATGGGTTTTCTAGAGAGTACACTTTTGAAGAAACTAAGTATTTAGTTGGTTCGGGTATTAGAATCCTTTGTACTAGAGCCCTTAATTACAAAGAGCACACTCTAGAACAAGAAGAACAAGTCTTTAGCGATTTTAAAAAGTGTTATGAAAAAAATCAATTTAATAAAACTAAACCTTATCCTCACGTAGTAGAAACTTTATTAGAATTAAAGAAAAGAGGAATTAAGTTAGCCATTTTATCAAATAAGAAACAATCTAACACCGAAGAGATTACTAATCATATCTTTCCAAAGGATCTCTTCACTAAAGTGATAGGTCAACAAGAAGGGGTACCTATTAAACCAGACCCTACAAGTCTAAATAATTTAATCTTATCTTTAGGAGTAAATAAAGACGAAGTTCTCTATGTTGGGGATTCTGACTCGGATATGATGGTAGCAAATAACGCAAAAGTTAAGAAGGTTGGAGTTACTTACGGATATCGAAAAAAAGAAGAAATAGAAAAATATCATCCAGATTATTTTATCGATGATTTTGAAGAAATAATTCAGGTTATTGAAAGAATTAAATAAGAAAAGAGGGAAAAACATGGAAGTTAGATTATATAATAGTTTGACTAATCAGGTGGAACTATTTAAACCAATTAAAGAAAATGAAGTATCTTGCTATGTTTGTGGCCCTACCGTCTATAATTACGTTCATATTGGTAATATGAGACCGGTAGTTACTTTTGATATTTTAAGAAGACTTTTCATTAGGTTAGGATATAAAGTCACTTTTATCTCTAATTTTACCGATATTGATGATAAGATCATTATGGAAGCAAAAAAAGAGGGAATTAGTGAAAAAGAAGTAGCTGAAAAATATATTGAAGCTTTTGAAGAAGATCGAACAAATATTCACTCTTTAAAACCAGATTACCAACCTAGAGTGACTGAAACGATGAAAGAAATTATTGCTTTTATTCAACAATTAGTGGATATTGGATACGCATATGAAGTTAATGGCGACGTCTATTTTAGAGTGAGCAAGATTGAAGATTATGGTTGCTTATCCAATATGAAGAAAGAAGATTTGCTAGTTGGGGCTAGAATTGATGAAAATTCTAATAAAGAATCTCCTCTTGATTTTGCTTTATGGAAAAAAACTGAAGAAGGAATTAAGTTTGAATCTCCTTGGTCATTTGGTCGCCCAGGATGGCACAGCGAATGCGTAGTGATGATTAATAAGATTATTCCAGGAGGCCACATCGATATTCATGGGGGAGGATTTGATTTAAAATTCCCTCATCACGAAAACGAAATTGCTCAAGAAGAAGCTTTACATCATCATAAAATCGCTAATTATTGGATGCATAATGGCTTTATTAATGTCGATAATGTCAAGATGAGCAAATCTCTTGGAAATGTAAAAAGAGCGGTTGATTTATTAAAAGAATATGGTGGTAATGCTGTTAGATTTGTGCTAATTAATTCTTATTATCGAACTCCAGTCAATTTTAGCGATGACTTATTGTTGTCCGCGCAAAAGGAAGTCGATAAGATTTATCAAACTATCAATAAATTATCAATTAAACTTCAATTATTAAATCAAGATTTATCTTCATACAAAAAAGAATTAAGAAGCGAAGAATTTATTAAGGCTCTTTGCGACGATTTAAACACCCCAAATGCTTTAACTGAATTATATAAAGTAATAAAAGAGGGCAATGTCGCATTAAGAAATCCTTCTTGCGATGTTGAAACTTTAAAAGAAATTTACTTTACTTTACAAGATATGATCAGTTTATTAGGGTTAGAGTTTAATTTAGTTAAACTAAGTGAAGAAGATAAATCTATTTATAATGAATATAATAAAGCTAAAGAAAATAAAGATTATGAGAAATCTGATGAACTTAGAAAAGTATTGATTGAAAGGAAAATTCTTTAATGAAAAAGAATTATATTTTTGGGAAAAACACTCTAGCAAATGCTTTAGAGCATAATTCTTCATTAAAATATGTTTTTGCCACTTCTTCTTTTAAAGATGAAAGAATATTTTCGCTTCTTAAAAAGAAAAATATTCCTTTTAAAATTGTTTCTAACAAGGAAATCTCCTCTTTCGTGGGAAATGTCAATCATCAAGGAATAGTTGGTGAAGTAGAAGATTATAAATACCTATCTTTAGAAGAATTAATCAAGAAGAATGAAAATAATCCTAATGCTTTACTTGTGGTATTAGACGGTATTGAAGATCCTCACAATTTTGGAGCGATTTTAAGAAGTGTCGACGCTTTTGGAGCAAGTGGGGTTATCATCGGGGCTAATAGGCAAGTGGGGTTAAATTCAACAGTCGCTAAAGTGTCTACTGGAGCAATTGAATATGTTGATACTTGCATGGTAGTAAATCTTAATCAAACGATCAAAACGCTTAAAGATAATGGCTATTGGATAGTAGCAAGCGATGGAGAAGCTAAAGATGATTACCGCTCAATAGATTATAATACTAAGATTGCGTTAATCGTTGGTTCAGAAGGATTTGGAGTCAGTAAACTTCTTCTGAAAAACAGTGATTTTATTGTTAAAATACCAATGGTAGGACATGTTAATTCTTTAAATGCATCTGTTGCTTGCGCTTTATTTTTAGCCCAAATTTATAATAGAAGGAACCCTTTGTAATATGGAAGATATATTAGTTAGTGATGATGAATTAATTTATTTAATTAGACAAAATAATGAAGAAGCCAAAAGGCTTCTTTTTTTAAGATATGAGACATTTAAAAGAAAA
>CAMEOO010000039.1 GCA_945929875.1 uncultured Caryophanales bacterium | reverse complement strand
TGATATAACATAAATATGAACATAACATAAATAGAAACATAAATAGAAACATAAATAGAAACATAAACATAAATGATAAACATAATAACATAATAATATAACATATAAACATAGACAAGATGACATGTTAACATGATAACGCGGCTATATGTAATTTGAGAATGAAAAAAGCCTAGGATAAAACCTAGGCTAACCATGCGAGGTACTACATGGAAATAATATTATTAAGCAATACGAATTACTTCAACAGTTGAACCAGTAGGAATTGAATCTTTAGGTATACTTAAATAATCTGGATGTTGTATATTGAAAGTAAGCGCTGTTGGTTGAACATCTGAAGATGCAGATTTAAAAACAGTAGAACGATGATAATATATACCATCTGCAACTTTTAAGAAACAGCAACATGATTCGTTATATGATCGTTCTTTTATAACAATTAAATAAAAACCTTTTTCTAATTTGTTGTCTAACTCAAATTTATCCGCTGCAGTATTAATTGTTCCATGAGCAACTGGAGTAAAGCTAATCATTCTTCTCATAAAATATATTTCGCGCTTTTAAGACTACGACTGAGCGCTACTTCTCCTATATTGCTTTTAATCGGATATAAGCATAACCGTTACGTCGTAGAATTATTTAAAAAAGCCAGTTTAAAGTCATGGCCAGGACATTTGGTTATTAAGCAGCTTTGTAAGCTTTAATAAATACGTTCTTAGAAATAAATCCTGTATGTTCAGAATGGTCTACATAGTTAATGAAGTCGCCATCTGCATTTTCGCTTTGACGAATTGCATGATAGTCTCTATGTAATTTGATTCCTCTTGGATCGACTAAGATAGCATAAACGTCAGTATTTGTCATTGTTCCAAAGTCATCAACTACTTTAATTTTTGCTGGAATAGCAAGTCTACCTTCATTGAATGCGCCTGCTAAAGCATCAACTTCAACTATTGGCATAACGCCTTTCTTAACGTAAAGAACTAATTCTGGAGCGGCTCCAATTAAAGAACCATTTAAACCGCCTTCATTTGGAAAAGATGCAGATTCAACGTCTTGTTTAATTTGTTTGATGAATGCTTCTGAAGTTGCTGTATCAACTGGTTTAGCAATTGTAGTAACTAATTTAGCTGTAACTGCTTTATCAGCTGCATTACCAAGTAATTGTTTCTTTGCAGCGAACTTAAACATTTCATATGAATTACCAAGTCTTTCAAGGATTTTTGTAATCATATTAGATGCATCTTCGACAGAACGAGCTGCGCGTTCAACATTGTCGTAAGGAACTGTAGTTTTGATTTTTTCTCTACCTAATGAATAGCTGTATGAGCAATTTTCAACAGTTGGAAGAGCAGGAGCTTTATCCTTTCCAGCTTCAGTTGTAATATCGCTATAAGCTTCTGGAAGAGTTAAATCAATGAAATATTCTTCAATTGTTTTACCTAATGGAAGTTCGTCTCCATCTAATTCAGGTAATTTGTCGATGAATTGTCCATCGATCATAACCATTTTGCCGATTTTATCAACGGCTTTGTAAAGGTTATTTGCAGAGTTGGTCCATGTTCCAGCTTGCTTTGCTGCGGCTACATATTTTTGAGCTAAAGTTTGTAATCCGCTAATTGTCATTTTTGCCATAATCTATGACCTCCATAAAAAATATAAAACGGTTATTTCTTAACGCTACCGTCTGCGTTATGAGTTGATATAAAGTTCGAGATAAAGTCTTCGCCGTTGAAACTGCCTGCGCCGATATCATTCTCGGATGTCTTACCAGGTTCTGGTTTAACGGCAGAATGAATGTAAGCTTCCTTTAGGTCTTTAAGTAGCTCCATTTCTTTTTGTTCTTGTTGGTCTAAGAACTCTTGAGCTTTATTTAACTCGTTTTCAACAACCGCATATTTTTTGATGGTTTCTTGGTCTTGAGCCTTTTCAAATAATTCTGCGATTGAGTTTCTTAATGCGTCTAAAGTTAATTTAGCCATATTATATACCTCCGTATTTCAATTATATTCCTTTTATTTTTTTTAATATATATCAAAAAAGATGGACAAGGATGAAAGGAAGGAATAAAGAACCTCATCCATCTTATATTTATAATATATTACTTTTTCTTTGTTTTGTCAATATCGGACTTAGCGTCTTTTAGTCCTTGTTCAAGAGTTTCAACTATATCTGCGGCTTCATCGAGATCAATCTTTCCATCGTTCTTTTTTGCCGCAATAATTTTTTTAACTACAGGAATAATTACTGCAAACGTAATAGTAATTAATAAACCAACAATAGAACAAATAATACTAACAATAGCTTCAACATCGCCTAAGCCAATTCCTAGACTAGAGAGGACGACTCCGCAAAAGCCGCCTAATCCTTGTTTAATATTTTCTTCATTAAGCATAAGAGATTCCTCCTACATAATAATGAATTTGCGGAATTCGTTTGCTCAGGAGTTATATAAACTTTCTAAATTGTCTCTAACTTCTTTAACTCTTGCCATTGGAGTTCCTACATCAGCAGTAGTATTAACTGTAGTTGCATTTGTAATATAATCAGAAGTTGTAACTGCGCCTCCAGATTGAGGAGTATCGTTAAATAAAGTTGTTGATTCTGAACCTAATTTTTCTAACCATTTGTTTTCTTCTGCTTTATATAATTCAATTAATTTGCCGTATCTTTCTTGGCTTTCAATTAACCAAGAGTAAATACAACCTAATTTATCATATGATGCGGCGACATATTCAGCGAATTTAGGTTCTTCAGGTTCAATCCAAGGATCATGTTCTACATCAAAATAGAAGAAAGCTTGATTGTAGAATCTTGGCCAAATATAGTCTTGAAATAAAGAATCTACTTCAGGTTTAAATGAAAAATTGCTAGGAAATTGATAATTTCAAGAAGTAAACCAACTCTTGAATGTTTGATTTGAAGTTTTTGCGTTATAAGGACGTCTTGATTGTATGTCGTTAGCAGACATTGAGAAATAAAATCTAGTTATCATTTTCTTGTCCTCCTTGCATTGGTTGCTCATGAATTGTATTAACTGGTTTAGAAACTGCTTCAATTTTAATATCTCTATTAAAAATACGCTTAATATCTTTTAAACCTTTGTTAATTTCGCTTTCAATTGCATTAGCATAATCATTAATAACGTCATTGTTTGCGTTAACAGCATCAACGCTTACATGAGTTTGCTCAAGAGAAGCAGAACCGTTATTATCAACTCCTAAGATTGTCATAAGTTCTTGTTCAAGTCCGCGCTTATATTCAACCAATTTATCAATAATATAAGGAGTATTAGTTGCTAATGTTTGAACTTTACCTAAACTTTGTAAATCCGCAAATACTACAACTTCATTATTTAAGATACGTTCAACAATATCTTCCATTTTATCTTTATCAGCTTCATCAACGCCAACTAACCATGGCATCTTTTGAAGTTGAAGGTTAGTATTAATAACCATATCAACTTGAACCATACGATCTACATAGTAATTAACAGTAGAGAGAATTGGTTTATGACTTGGTTGACAATAGAGAATTACTACATCTTTATTAACGACTTGAACAGTTGAAGGAATAATATTAGAACTGACGCTATGTAAATTAACCATCATAACTGTTTCTGGTAAATCGTAGTAATTTAAGTCTTGAAGAGTTCATGGAGCAAAAACCATTAAATCGGTATTTTTAATTGGTTTTGCGACTACTGTACCATCGCTCCAGAATTTACGCATAATGAAGTTTTCTTCTTGCGCGGCCATCTCTTCGTCAAGGCCTGTCCATTTGAACTTACTCATCCAAATGTTATAATATTTATTTATGTAATTTTGTCTGCAACTTTGTTGGATCTCAGCGACGGTATTATAACCGTCGCTGTTCCAGAATGCATATTTACCTTTTTTTGCCATAATTTATAACCTCCATTAATTAATCGTTTACTATTAACCAATCGGAATTACGCGATGGATTATTAGTATCAACAATACGAGCTTTGGTATGGAAAGGAGTATGATAATATTGTCCTGGTTGTCCTGCTGTAACTGTAGTATCATAATGAACTGTTTTTCCTTTTGTATTTGCAGTTTCATGTACTCCTGTTTCTTCGCTATAGTAATCAAATTCAATATATGTATTTGTTCCATTTAATGTTTCAGGTCCTATATATTTAACTGTAAAACCTACATTATCATCGATAGCTAAGTTAGTTAACATATCAATTGAGAAATTGAAGGTTTCAGCGACTGAATTCTCTCAGTTTTCATATTGTTGTTGCCAGTCTCATTGAGTACCAATATTTGGATGATGATGATAGATTGTTACGCCTGCTTCATAACGAGATTTAACATCAGCAATATAATCATTATAAGGAGTTACGCCTTCTTCTGTAAATACTGGTTTACATTGAACGAAGTTAAACCAATAACGAGAATTAGTATTAGGAATTTTCATTTGATCTTTTTTATAACCGCAATAGAAGAAGAGGTTATATAAAGCTTGTTCTTGTAATTCTTCAGTTCTATATTTAATAACTTGTAATCTATTTTCATTATAGAAACTTAATAAGTCAACATCATCTGAACCAGCAACGTTAGAAGATTGAGCTGCTAATGAAGCAAGTTTAGATTGCATTGAACGTTCATTTGATGCTTGAGTATAAGCATTGGATGCGAATGTAGAAATAGCGCCTGATACTAATGCTATACCTGCCGCGGCTGAAACTCCTCCAGTATAAGCAGAAACTGCGAATGATGCAACGCCAGCAGCTAATTGAAGACCGCCAAGTAACCAACTCTTATTAGATTGTTCTTGTTTTGCCTTTTTATCATAGTTATAACCAGTACGAATATAATTTAAATAGTCATTACTGAAGATTGTTTCTTCGTTATTACGAGAAATTAATAAATATTTTTCATAATCTGAAGTAGTATTATAACTTGCAAAATCGTAATTACCTGAAGGATCTGATAAATAAGTTTCAATTCTAAATGCGAATTTACTATTAATTGTATTAGTTGGTTTAAAATCAATATCAATAGTTGTAAAATTAGGTTTCCAAACATAACTTGTATCAAACATATCAGTATTATAGTTTTCAAGTTTAATGTCTCTAACAAAACTATCATAAACAAGTTTGAAATCATAGAAATCGCTATGATATAATTTACTTTCATATTTTATATCTTTTGGATCTGTTACTGAACATACATTAGGTTCTCGAATATATAATTCAGGAACATTGACTTTACCAAAGCGTTCATTTAAGAATTCTGTTGATAATGATGCGTCATTAAGTTTCATATAACCTGCATCATAAGTCCATTCAGAAGGAAAAGTATAAACGCCGTTTGAATAAGTTATAGTACAAGGAGCGTAAGGTAATTTAATAATTTTAATAATTTTACTATCTGTTTTGTCTACTGAAGAAAAAGCGATTGTAGAACGAGTAACTTGAGTACCAATGTTATAAATCATTGTATCGCTAATAAGCGCTTGAGCATATTCCATTGGAATATTTCCATCAGTAGTAACTCTAGTAAAATTTAATTCTAGAATTGTTAAATCTTCATTAAAATTAAAAGGTTGAGTATTTGATGATGTTCTAACTACAAATTTATTTTTATTTTTTAAATTGTAAGAATTACTACTTGTAATACTACCTTGATGTCCTTCTTGTCGTAAATAAGTACCATATAATGAAACTGTAATATTTTCTCCAGTAGATACAAATTTTAAATTATCAAGTTTGTAAACAAGAATATCAAATCCATCAGGACCTTGTCCATAAGGAGTACCAGTATATGTTTGTTTTGCTATATAGAACTCATCTCCAGTAGTTAAAGTTCTAACTTCCTTTGAAGAACTAGTAACGTTACTTAAAGCTGAGAAAGAATAATTTGGATTATCGCTAGCCAATACATAGTTATATTGTCCTTCTGGCAAGTCAGCAGCAGTTAATGTTGTACTTGAGCCGCCGCCAGTTTTACTAATAACTAATGGTTTACTAGCAAGACAATAACAATAGATAGGATTATTAGGATTATCAGGACTTAAGTTATCTCTTGTTTTATAAATTAAATATCAGTCATAATTTAATCTAGCTTGATTAATGCTTGATCCTTCTCAAGTAACTTGTTTGTTTGCAGGAATTTGTTCAGATACTCTATCAATAGTTCTAATAAAGTATGCTCCGCCAGGTTGTCTAAGAATACGATTACCATGTTCTCTTCCAACTAATGTTTTATCTGTAAAAGTTAAATCGTTTCTAAAAGTATTAATTGAGTCGACTGAAAGTTTTAATTCTACAGCATTGGTAGATTTCCAATCGGTATTCATAATAAAGTAATACCAAACTTTATTATCTTGTTCGATACGGACATAGTTTCCTAATGAATGACCGCTAATTACGCCTTGAGGCATTGGAACTTTGATATTAATATCAAGGCCAAGTTTAATGTATTGGAATGTTAAGTCAGTAAATGTTGGAGTTAATGAATTAAGATATGCTTCTAAATCATCGACAAGAGCATTTCTGGCAGGAGTCAATACAGTTTGATAAATTTTTACTTTACTTGTTGCCATATTTTAACCTCCATATTATATTATAAATATACAGTAAAACGACCGATTTGTCAAAACCGGTCTAAAAATAAACGCTTATATCTTCAGTCATATAAGAAGCATCGACAGAATTATAAATTATTTCTCGTTTATTCATTGCATCTTTAATTGTTGATAAATCTAAGCGATCCTCTATTGATCATTTAACGGCGCCTTTAATTAAATCTGCGAAATCAAAGACAATGATTTTGCGGCGTTTAGATACTTTGGCTAACCAATCTGATTTATGTTTACAGATTCAAAAGCGCGCCTTTCCTTCTTTATCAGTATAATTTCCATAATGTACGCTAATAAAATCGCTACCAAGTTTAAATACTCATTTTAGTTTGAAACCTCTTGGTTCGCGCTTACATAATCTAATATTAGCGTCATTAATACTTTCGCCGCCAAAGGCATATCTAGTATATTCTTCATCTGCAATAAACATAGGATTGCTGCGGCGAATTTGTTCTGCTAGCTCAGGACCAACTTTAAAGCAATCAATTACATAATCTGGACCAACGACAAATGAACCTGGTTTAAGTTTGCTACTGTCGACATTTAAACCGCTAAAAATGCTGCAATAAACTGAATATGGATTACCAGCCATAATAATTTTAATGCCTTTTGGAGACTCTCTTACGAAAGTAGTATATAATTCAGAGATAAGGAATTTTTCATCTGATAAATACTTTTCTCCTGCTCTTGTATTAGCAATAAATTCATCAAAGAAGAAATATGCAATATTAGGCATCATTAATGATTTTAAACGGCTCATTGGACAGCTGAGCGCGACGATACGGAAGAATACAGGAAGTTTTTTAATTTGTTGCCAATTATATTGGTATCCTGCTTGACCAACATGAACATCGGCGCAACCGCTTTTAACGTCTCCGCTAAGATAACATAATTGTATGCGGTATTCAGGCTTTAAGAACTTATTAAATAAATTTGTTAAGTCATCAAGATAAGCAGCAGTAATATCAACAGTTCTACGTCTAAAGACTATTGAAGGCCTGTTTTGATAGAAAAATGCATTATATAATTTAATTCAACTATCTACTGATTTACCTGAGGCGCGGCTACCAATGACCGCATTCCAAGTTTTTTGATAACCAAATGTTTTGTCTCAAGAGAAATGCAATTTATCTAGCATCTCTTCATTCCAGATATTATCCATCATTTCTACCTCCAATTTTAGCTTTTGTTTCGGCTAATACGTAATTTTTGATACTTTTATTCCATACATAGTTTGTAATAAAAATCTTATCTTCAGGAACTCCGCTAAGTAGTTGTTCTGCAACTTTAGTTCCATTGATAATACCTGCGAGTTTGCCAAAGATTTTGCCATCAACAGTATAACCATAATATTGTTTATTGGCAAGATGGATTACATCTCTGTAAATTCCATCAAAATGGCAGAAACCAGGAGTATCTCCTAAAATATCTTCGACCAATGGTTCGATATTTTCTACTGGTTGGTTAATAAAGATACCATCTGTATCATAGCCGATAATTCAATTATGAGGCAACTTTTGTAATAAATGACTAATCTCCAACCTTAAATAGTCAGTTATAAAATCGCCAATAACGCAATTTAATTTTTTGCGCTTAACAGATGTTTTTTGTTTATTTCCGTCTAAATCTACTCAAGCATTCTCTTCAATGACATATTTGCGTTGAAACATGCCAGCGCAATATTCATTACATAATTTAGCGAAACTTTTTAGAGCAGGATTTTTTGTTGTCATACGTAGGTTATATAGTTTTGCAATAAAATTAGCGCCAATACCTTGTTTTGTTTCTTTCCAAACAATACCATCAAGAATTTGTAATGGTTCAATTACTTCATAATTTTCAAGCAATACTTGATATGCAGGAGAAGTAAGATATAAACCATCATAAAGTTCTGATATATCGTAAATTTTATTATACTCGCTTAATACCATAGTTCCTCTTGATCATTTATTTAATGAAGCCGCCTTTTGTTTTTGACTTTGTTGAAGAAGAGGAAAACCATTTTCTTTGAGTCTAATTTTGCCGCCGCATAAATGAATGATAGCTGGACATTCAAATAATAAATTAAACTCATCATCTGTCGCGGTTTCAGCTTGTATATAATCTGGATTGCCTACTGGAAATATTTTACGACTCATAATAGCAGCATATGCTTGATGTATGTCTAAATGAGTTTCATATTCCATTTTTTTATTAATATTTTGCGGCAATATATGAACTGCTCCTGGTTGGAACGCATTATGCGCAAATTCAATTACAACTGGATTAGAACAATTCATATACTTTGTAACGTTAAGAGCATGTTCAACTATTGAACTTGGAGATTTAGGAAGAGAACCGTATGTTCCTGGAAAATTAGTATAAATATATGATAAAGCGTCGACAATTTGTTCTTTTGTATAGTCCTTATCTCCTAATAATGGCTCATAGCTGCGCATTTTAACGTTTTTCCATTGATATTCTTTAATCTCTGGAGCTTCGCTGCCGCAAATATTATAATTAAATCAGTTATCCTTTACATGGCGAGTCATTTTACCAATGTAAAGTTTTTTATTAGTCTTCATCTCATCGAGGATTGATATGCCGCGATGAGTAAGATCTCTGACGAAGACATAAGTTTCTTCATCAACATCAAGGAATTTTTTATAATCCTCGATATTATCAATGTAAGTAATTAGCATATCAGTACCTCTCTTTCAATGCTATTTCTATTGTATTCCGAATGCTAGGAATAATTGTTCAAGGAATTCTTCTTTACCTTTGCCTACGTAAGTTGCGAGCGCATCGCTTTCGTAGTATTGAGTTCTAAATTGTTCATCGACTCCTTGTAGTACAACGTCAATTGTTGCCGCATCAAGTTGATCTAATTTTGTTTTTAATAATAACATTTTTTGCTTGTCTGCGTTAGGAAAGTCAGCTTGAAGTCTTTGCATAAATTGATTAATAAAGTTAGCTTTATTTTCATTTAACCATTGATCTTTTGATCTTTTTGCTCTTTCTGCAACTCTAACGGTTGCGCTACCGAAACCTTCAACTTTCTTAGCTTCGCTACCAAGTTTTGGAGTAGATACTTTGCTAAGTTTCTTAATTTTAGAATCAAAACGTTGAATGATGTCGCCAGTTTTTGCTCTCAACTCTTTATTAGTTGCTTTAGTACGCTTAAGTTCTGCTCTAGTTGTTTTTAACTCTGATTTTACTTCTGCAAGTTCTTTTCTTAATTGCTCTTCTCTAACTCCTGCTGCCTTTAAGCTAGCTTCAAGCTCTCTAACATACTTATTAATTGCATAGTTTTCAGCTTGTTGAGCGGCTCTTGATTTTCTTAACTGTCTTTTTTCTAATCTAGTCATTACCAAAAGCCTCCTTAAATAATTCGTCAATTTCAAGACCAGCTAATACTTGATCTTGACTAGTATCATTATATTTCATTTTATCGGTTTTATCAATTACCAACCTACGATAATTTGCGCCGCTACGATAATGATACTCTATGGCATAGCCATGCATTTTCAACATAGTAATTTTTTTAATTCTTGTCATAATAAACTCCTATTGTATTAATTGCGATATCCATCATGGCAATGTAGCTACCATCTGGAATTTGTTCATATAAGATACCTTCTACTTCATCATAATATAGATGGTAATCTGCGCCTCATCAATGTCTATCATTGTAGGCATATTTTTTAGTATTTTTTAGTTCATAAGTCTTTCCTTTCTTATCAATAAAGTCTGGAGTAGGTAAACCGCTACCAGAATGAAAACAATTATGAGTATCGTCGTAAAACTTAATTCCTAATGCTTCTGCAACTGCGCATTCTTTTTGTCAGTTATTAACAAATCTTCTAATTTTTTCTTCTACTGTACATGAAACTTCTGTTCTTGGAATATTAAGAGCGATATAAATACATTTTTTCCATCCGCTTCATTCGTAACGATTTTCTCAATTAGCTACGATGTCCTTGTAAGGAATTTCCTCATAAAATAAATCAGTATTCATAATTAATATCTCGCATCTAAAATAGATCCATGTAAAAGGAAAATCATAGTTTCTAACTCATTTATAGTTCAGCCTTGAGTTTTATTTTCTTTCTTTAATGTTTCAATTTCATCTTCAAGTTTAGTAATATTATTACGAAGTTGATTAATTGTTTGCCATAATTGTTCATTTTCTTGTTGAAGTTCTTTCTTTGTCATATTCTGTACCTCCAGAGATTTTATTTTCTCTCTTTATCTATATATAGATTATTTTAATTTGGATAAAAAGTCGAATTTGGATAGTAATAAAATTATATTCGCGCATTATTGATAATCATCAATACATGACTTATAATATTAATGTTAAAAGAGGAATATTTACTCTTACAAGCATGAGATAGAGCGGATAACAGCCATTAGTTTGGACCGCCATGCTGCCTACTTGTTTCAGGAGGAGTATTTACTTTTAACCGACATCGTAAATTTCCATGTAGTACCTCGCATGGTTAGCCTAGGTTTTATCCTAGGCTTTTTTCATTCTCAAATTACATATAGCCGCGTTATCATGTTAACATGTCATCTTGTCTATGTTTATATGTTATATTATTATGTTATTATGTTTATCATTTATGTTTATGTTTCTATTTATGTTTCTATTTATGTTATGTTCATATTTATGTTATATCA
>CAMEOO010000038.1 GCA_945929875.1 uncultured Caryophanales bacterium | reverse complement strand
ACTTCATGACAGAGTGTACATTCTTTATGTTTTGACCCATTTGTCGTACAAGTTGATTCGACATCGATAATCCAATCGCTTGATGTATGACCTGTAGAAGGAATAGTAACATTATCTCTACTAATTTCAACATGGCATACTGAACAATATACTACGGAGTCATAATGTCCATCGACTGTACATGTTGCTTCAACTTTATTCTCCACTTCTGCTTCTGAAGGTGTGTGACCTAAAGCTAGAATAACTTCTGTTTCAAGCACTTCATGACAGAGTGTACATTCTTTATGTTTTGACCCATTTGTCGTACAAGTTGATTCGACATCGATAATCCAATCGCTTGATGTATGACCTGTAGAAGGAATAGTAACATTATCTCTACTAATTTCAACATGGCATACTGAACAATATACTACGGAGTCATAATGTCCATCGACTGTACATGATGCTTCAACTTTATTCTCCACTACTGCTTCTGAAGGTGTGTGGCCTAAAGCAGGAATAGTTTCATTTTTAGTCTCACCACATTTAGAGCACACAGAATGTTTTAAGCCATCTTCTAAACAAGTTGCTTCTTTATCTACCACCCATTTATCAAAATTATGGCCGGTTTTAGTAATCTCTTTATATGTAGTATAATCACATCTACTACAAGTATCATAAGCTTCCCATCCATCTTCCGTACACGTAGAAGCTTTACCTTCATGGTGAATTATATCGTGACCAAGAGCTGGGATAGTTCTAGTTTGAACATCATTTGGGTTAGATGGATTAACTAATACCTCAATTCCTTTTTCCGTGCATGTTGGAGCTTTTGTTATCTCCCACTCTCCTTTTTCTTCAATTGAGGAGGACGTAGGTTCTACTCTTTTTGTACAACCAGTAGTTCCTAAAATTAAGCATGCAAATAAAAAAGAAATAGATGCAAAAGAAAATATTTTTTTTATAACTTTCATAGGTTCACTCCCATCTTTAATTTATCGTTAATCAGGAGTCATAAAAAAAACACTTAATTAACTATAATTATTATAGTAATGTAAGCGCTTTTATGTCAAATATTATATAATTAAGTATTTTTAATAATTGATAAAACAGATATGAAAATAATAAGTACTACTATTTACATTCCAATATATTTAATAAATCTTCAAATGAAGAAATATAAATATCACTTATTTTTCTTTTTTCTTCTTCCTCTGTAGAAGTTTCCTCATAAATTGCACAAGTATTAAATCCACCTTTTTTCGCAGATTTCAAGGCCGTAGTTATATCTTCAATTACAAGAATATTTTTAGGATCGATCTTAAATTCCTTAGCCATATCTAAATACATATCTGGATTATCTTTCCCATGAGGATAATTTCTCACATCGATTATTTTTTGAAAATAAGAAAATATTCCATTTCTTTTTAAACAAGATAGATAACAGTTTTCTTGATTCGCAGTTGCAATAGTTAGAATTAGGCCTTCTTTTTTGCAAAATTCAACGAATTCTTTTGAATATGGTTTAAGTTTTACCTCATATTTATACTTTTCAAGCACTGCTTCTTCCCACTCTTTAATGATTTCTTCAGGAGTTTCTTTTAAAGAAAACGTTTCTTTCGTATAAATGCTCGCCTTAGTTAATCCCATATGAGCAATATCTTGACTATATGTACTTGGCATTACCAGATTTCTTTTTTTAAAGAAATTGATATCTACTTCCTGCCAAATCTTACAAGAGTCAAGTAGAGTTCCATCTAAATCGAAAATTATCAATTTTATCTCATTATTTTTGATCTTCATTTTTACTACTTTCTACTTCTTCATTTCCATTTTCTTGTACAGGATTTTCTTTTACTTGGTCTATTTGAACAATATCCTCTTGCTTAAAAGAAAAAACGTTTTCCATCAATTCTTTTTCATAGCCTGGAATTCTTAATATATAATCTTCATTATTACGTTCAATTTTAACTTCGTAAAAACAATTTACCACTAGTCCGCTTGTAGTGGGTTTCACTTTGTATGGTTTATATTTACTATCGGCAGGTGGTTCTTTTTTATTCCATGATGAAAAGGTAATTTTATCGTTAATTAATTTAATATCTTTAATTTCTTTTTCTTTTAATTTAATAAGTTCATAAGTATCGCAAAAATAAATTGCATCATCTTTCTTATAGACATATAAAGAATAATTGTTATAACTTGTTTTTAAAGCATTGATTACTTGATTATTCTTAATGTGAACACTTCTTACAAAGATATCGTATTTCTGAGTACCTTCTGGTACTTTTAAAATCTTTAATAAACTTTGTTCGATATCTTTATTTTCTTCACTCATCTTAGAAAATTCTTCACCCTTCATCTCTTTTCTAATCTTTTTTCTATTAATCGAGTAAATTATTCCTAAAACGATATCTGATCCAAGAATGATAGCTAAAATGATAAGTAGAGCAACAGGGACCTCATCTTGCTCGGTTCTTTGAAAAACAATCAAGGCAAGTATTAAACTAACGATTGCAAAAATCATGATAAGATAGTATAAGATGCTATCTAACTTCTTCTTACCCGCTAATCTTTCATTAACGATTTTTTGGAACTTTTTATCATGTTCTTCGATCTCTTTTCTTTTTTCATCAGAAATGGAATCGACGACAAACTTTTTATATCCACTTTTATCGACATCATCGACATTTATTTCAAAATAATCTTTCATAACTATTTCCTTTCTTATTAACAAGATATTAGATATATCTTATAGAGAATTGTATCATATAAAAGAATAATTCATAAAGATTCTTTCCTATTTATTTTAATTTCATAGATAAAAAAGAGCCTTAATGGCTCTTAAATAATTATTTATCAATTTTTGAAAGCAAGAAGTGGGTTTTCTTATATAGAAGGAAGGTTAATCCTCCAACTAGAACATATCTAAATAGATTAAATGGTAGAACTCCAATAAAGATATAAACTAACATGAAATTCTCTGTCGTAACAGTTAAGTTAGGAATATAATTCATCATTCCCACTAAAGCTTCTAATGGGAAATGAGCTAAAGTGATGTACGCAGGAATTAAAACTAACCAGTTTAATACGCAAGCTAATACTGTAGAAACCCCTATTCCTATCAATGTTCCAAATAAAGCACCTTTAATATTTCTATGTTTTTTATAAATCATAGAAGTAATAATCACTAGAGTAAAGCCTAGAATTAAATCAGCAAGTTCACCAACTCCTGCAGTAATTGTTGCCGGTAACTTAATAATAAAACGAATAAAAATAACTAAACATCCAGCGTAAGGCCCATAAGCAAAGCCAGTGATCAATGCCGGAATTTCTGAAACTTGAATATCAAGCCATGGTGGAAAAAAAGGCAAATTAAACTTAACAAAATAGTAAAGAATTACTGTGATTGACGACATTAATGCAATTAAAGTCATTTGTTTAGTGTTTAATTTATTATCTCCCTTCTTAATTAATGAATAAATAAAGCAAATGCCTACAAATAAGATAATCGCCCCGGCAATATTCATTACGTATGTCCACGCTTTACCTACATTGTCCCTTAAGAAGTAGGCTAAAAGAATTAAAGAAAGCCCAATAACAGAGGTAGTAGTACCAATAATTATTTTGGCTATCTTTGACAATTTAGAATTTTCCATTTTCAAACCTCCTATTAAAATAAAAAAACTCTGAAATTCAGAGGTTGAATAATTATAATAAAATATAATTGTTCTTCTTTCATCCAGCCTTTACTGTCGCCACTTGAATCTCACAAGTTCATGCATTTCTGCTCGCGGGGTATACCGCCGGGAAGGAATTTCACCTGACCCTGAAGAACAAGATTGCCTTGTTCACCTATTATATTATGACTAATAAATATAGATGTCAAAGGAAAAGATAAAAATATAGAATACTTGTTTTTTCTCTCTCAAGTGACAAAGTAAATTCAGTTACTATGAAAGAAAATGAATTTAGTCTGTCAATTGAGCATTAGAATATTCAGTAAAAGTAAGGGATAGTTGAAAAAGTGCCGAACGGAAATATACCAAATCAGCAAAAAAATAGAGCCAATTTGTCGAAAATATTTGTTTTAAGAATAATAGTTCACCTAAAAGGCGAAATTGTGCCGATTGTGATTATCAAATTATGCCGAACAAAATCTAAAAATTGTGCCGATTGATTTTACGAAATTATGCCGATTGAAGTTTCAGAATCAAAAAGAATGTGGTATAATATAGGCAGAAATAGACAAGGAGGGCTTTGTCATGAAAAAAATTGTTGATAAATCCAAATATAAAGCAAGAATAATGGATGATCAAATTCAAAGATATTTAGCAACGTTCGGTGCCGTTTGTATAGAAGGTCCCAAATGGTGTGGCAAGACTTGGATATCATCCTATCATGCGAATAGCGAATTTCTTATTGCTGATTCAGCAAATAACTTTCAAAATAAAAGATTGGCAGCGATGTCCCCATCAATCGTGCTTGAGGGCGAAACACCAAGATTGATTGATGAATGGCAAGAGGTTGATGCTATTTGGGATGCTGTACGTTATGAAATAGACCGACGTGGGGAGAAAGGTCAATTTATTTTGACAGGTTCTTCAACGCCCAAACTAAAGGAAAACAGAGTACATAGTGGGGTTGGGCGCATCGGTAAATTAAGAATGAGAACGATGTCACTTTATGAATCTGGTGATTCAAGTGGTAAAGTTTCACTTGAAGCTTTATGCGAAGGAAATATTCCTATGATGATGACGGATGAAGTAGATTTGCGTGACCTCGCCAATTATGTAGTTCGCGGTGGTTTCCCTGGAGCAATGGAACTCCCTATTGAAAATGCACAGATAATTGCAGAATCATATATTGAAACTATTTTGACGGATGACGCGCAAAGGATAGACGGCAAAAAATATGATATCGAAAAGATGAGATTGCTTTTACGTTCTCTTGCCAGAAATGAAAGTACTACAGCTACAAAGAAAAAATTAGCAAGTGATATTAAAGACGTAGATGAAAAAACCATTGATTACGATAGCGTAATGACCTATCTTGATGTTTTCGACCGCTTGTTTTTACTTGATAATCAAAAGCCGTTTTCTTCTAATATTCGTTCATCGGTACGTGTTAAGCAAGCGGAAAAGCGCCATTTTTGTGACCCTTCCCTTGCGTGTGCGCTATTAAAGGCAACTCCCGAGAAATTAATAAATGACCTTGAAACGTTTGGATTCTTATTTGAGGCGCTTTGCGAAAGAGACCTTAGAATTTACGCTGAATCGTTTGGTGCGCAATTATTCCACTATCAAGATTATGCAAACAAAGAAATAGACGCCGTTATAGAATTAAAAGACGGACGTTGGTGCGCTTTTGAAATTAAACTAGGTGCAAATCAAATCGATAAAGCCGCCGCAAGCCTTATTGAAATAAGAGATAAGATTGTTGCTGAAGGCGGTAAAGCTCCGTCTATTATGTGCGTAATATGCGGCTTGTCAAATGCAGTATATCAACGACCAGATGGCGTCTACGTTGTGCCTATTACCGCACTTAAGAATTAAAATTTATACTGAATTGAAATTTAGTAAAATCAAATTCAGTTATTTAAAAATATTTTATTTATGTAATTTTAAAATGACAGACTAATTTTCTCCGATTTTTCCGGATTTTAGTCTGTCATTATTCTTTTCTCACCCATTAACTGAATTTACTTTGTCACTTGAGGCTTGTTTTTTCAGCAAATTGGAATTAACAAAACCTCTATACTCAATTTTTTTCAATATGTCATTAATTATTTTAAACAAAAAGAGTAGGGGGTTCTCCACTACTCTCAATAAGTCAAATTTTTAGAAAACTATGCTAATTTTAAGAATTCTTTATATGCTAAATACGCTTCATATACGTCAACTTTAGAGACAATTTCCATAGGCGAATGCATTGAAAGAACTGGAATTCCTGCATCGATGACGTTCATATCGTAATTTCCTAAAATGTAAGCGATAGTTCCCCCACCCCCTGCATCAACTTTACCAAGTTCTGCTGTTTGATAATAGATGTTAGCCTCATCCATCACTTTTCTAATTTCCGCCATAAATTCTGGATTAGCGTCATTTGATCCACTCTTACCTCTTGAACCAGTGTATTTATTAAAGCAAATTCCTTGGCCTAAATATGCAGAGTTTTTAGATTCATTGACATTTGGGTATAAAGGATCAAAGCCAGCTGAAACATCGCTTGATAGCATCTTAGAATTTGTCAACGCCCTTCTAACTTTGATATCTGAATAATCTCCTTCTAAAGAAATTAATTCAGCGATAGTATTTTCAAAGAATTTAGATTGAGCGCCAGTTGCTCCAACTGAGCCAATTTCCTCTTTATCAACAAGGATGCAACAAGAAGTATAACTACTAGCTTCTGAATCTAAAACTGCCATTAAAGAAGTATATGCGCAAACGCGGTCGTCATGTCCATAACCTGCAACCATACTTCTATCTAGTCCGTAGTCTCTTGCTGGACCACTTGGTACTACTTCAATTTCTGCGGAGACAAAATCTTCTTCTTCAACATCGTATTTTTCCTTTAATAATTTTAATACGTTAGCCTTAACCGCTTCTTTTTCTTCTTTGTCTAAAGGAAGGCTACCAACAGTGACATCTAGATCTTCGCCTTCAATTACTGTCGCAGCACTTTTTGACATTTGTGAAGAACTTAAGTGAATAAGTAAATCAGTGATTCCTACTACTGGATCAGAAAGATCTTCACCAATAGAAACTTCTACAGTTGAACCATCTTTTTTACAAATAACTCCATGTAGAGCAAGAGGGATAGTCACCCATTGATACTTTTTGATTCCTCCATAGTAATGAGTGTCAAAATAGCAATAGTCGTTTCTTTCATAAAGTGGATTTTGCTTTAAGTCGATACGAGGAGAATCGATGTGAGCCCCTAAAATTCTTAGACCATCTTCTAATTTCTTTTCTCCAATAATAAATAAAGCAATATTTTTATTTTTATTAACGACGTAAACTTTATCACCTTTCTTTAATGAAGAGAAACTAGATATAGGTTTAAAGCCGTGTTTTTCGGCTAATTCAACACTTAAAGAAGTAACTAATCTTTCCGTCTTTCCTTTAGAAATATAATCTTTATATCCTTCATTAAAATCCATAACTAGATTTAATGAATCTGGCATATATTTTTTCCATGCATTTTTCTTATACATAATAATGTCCTCCTTTTTTCCTTAAATTATAATAATAAAAAAAGTTTAAATAAATAAAAAAAGGAATTTTTAGTAAATTCCTAGTATTTTTATTTGGTTATTTTTTCTTAATACGTCAAGAGCTTTATAAATAGTATCGATGTTTGATGAGTTAGATTCAAATTCGATATAAAAATTATACTTTCCCAATTCTTTCTTTGTTGGTCTAGACATGATTGAAGTTAAATTCAATGAATAATCTTTAAATACCTTTAAAATATCGAATAACAGTCCAGGTCGATCATCTTTTGGTAGAACAAATATTGAAATTTTTAGATGCTTTTTATCTAATTTATCCACAATTATATTTTCTTGCTCATCCCTTTTTAAAATGATAAATCTTGTGTAGTTTTCTTTTGAATTGGCAACGTCATGTAAAACAAAAGGGATGGAAGAATCATCGATGTGGCTTGGGACGATACTTGCTTCTCCATAAATTTTATTTTCTAAATGTTTATAAGAAAGCATATTGCTTGTTGTAGAAATCACATTTGCGCCAATTTCTCTAATAATTTTTCTACATTGATTCTCCGCTTTAAATTGGACATAAATCTTTTTTATATCTTCTTTTTTGTCGACATTTCCAAGTAAATCAAAATGAATAGGAACATTGATATCATCTACTATTCTCACTTTTTCTTCTAAAAGTAAGTCTAATGTCAATTGAACGTATCCATCTAATAAATTTTCAAGTGGAACGATAGCTAAATCTATAGAAGGATACCTTAAGGCTTTCACACTTTCTTCAATAGAAGAAAAATAAATTAACTCTCCTTCTAATGAATTAATTTTTAAATAATTCTCAGATGCAACTTCAGAAAAAGTTCCCTCTGGCCCTAAGACTGCAATTTTCATATTTTTTTCTTCTTTCTTTGACTAACAATATATTTTATTAAGTAATAAATTGCAATAAAAAATAACGAACCGATAATTGTTATTATGATATCTTCTATCGTATCTGCCTGAGGAAGCTTACCTTTGTCGAGCGATTCTTGAACTTTTTGTGTGTCGCTACCAGAAAGAACGTCTGCACTGTACTCAAATACTTCCCAAAGGCCTCCTAGCCCAACAGTAGATAAGAAATATAAAAGCATCATATAAACTTTGTCATTATGAAATAAAACTAATAATCCGCAAGTACAAATCGTTCCAAATAGACCATGGGCTAATAAATCCCACCAAGGAATCAAAGAGTAAAACTTAAGAGCGTTACCAAAGCACATTGAAATAATAATGTGGGTACATACTAGATAATTTAAAAAAAATGGTATTTCTCTTTTAATAAATATCGATAAAATCGGAAGAACAAAGCAAAGTAAAGAACACCCGATTAATTGAAAAAAACTCAATAATGACAATTCATCAAAAGACACTTTGCGAATAACTAGGCAAATGATACTAAAAACCAGTACTATTATTGGAAGAATAAAATCTCTAACTATTTTTTTCATTTATTTACCTATTTTTTAAATATGATATCGTGAGGAGTAATAATACCTAAAAGTGGTTCTTTACTTAAACCATTTTTAGTAACGAAAAGCATTTTGACTTTCTTGTCATTTTTCTTATTAAATTTGTCAATAACTTTTTCTAAAGGATCTTTCCTTGATACAAAATCAAAACTTACTTTTTGTTGATCGTTAAGATCAATCAAGTCTTTAAAATCATTTAATGTTGATTCTTTAGTAATTATTCCCATTTTCTTAGAATAGATACTTTTTAAAATTACTTCTAAAGAAAATACTCCAATCACTTGATCAAGATCATTAACCACCGGAAGAACATCATATGAATTTTTATAGATTTCATCTAACACATCAAGAGTATTATCGCTCAAATAAACATAATATACTTTCTTGACATCCACCATAACACTTTCTGCATATAGAGGATTTTCAAACTTGTCGATAATTCCTTTTAAAAATTCTAAAGTTTCATCTGTTACTTGGACATAAGAAGAAACATCTCGATGAACTATATTATTTCTCAAGGTTCTTAAAAAGTCTAAAACTGATGATGCTTCTACATCCTTTATTGACAAAGATTTCTCTAATGCATGGATGTATTCTTTAATTGGAGATTCAGCATAAGGATACTTTCCATTTAGATACATCTCTAATTTTTGATATAAATTAATAAACTCAGAATTATTGTCCATATTAATACATTCCAATAACTAAATAAACGCTCGTAGCGATTAAAACTAAGGACAGTATACAAACGCATAAAGTTAAGGTAGCATACAAAACTTTTTCACCAAATGCTTTGAAATTTGAAAAGAGAACTACCGCTTGATAGATGGTAAACAAGATTAAGAAGGCGCTAGAAATTATTGTTCCAACAATAGATAGAACTAAAGATAAAAGTTTCAAATTTGCCCAAGGGTATATTCCTAAATAACTAGATAAAAAAAGAGTTAAGCAAGAAAGAACAATCAATAATAAATTCACTATTGAATAAATAAATCGCTTATAACTTACCGCATTTGAAATAATCGAAATAGTCTTAGAAATATTAAATACGTTTATAATCTTTCTCATAATTTATCCTTTCATGTAATGAATTATATTTTATTTTATAACTAAAATAAATAATTAATATTTTTTTTATCTTTTTTCCTTTTTAAAAGCCAAAAGAAGTGAACATCTTCTTTTTATTTGTCTACTAATTATTTATAATAAGAAAAGAAAGAAGAACCATGATTATGAAAAAATTCCTTAAAATTTTTGACTATATCGCAACCATCTTATTTTCCTTTTTCTTTATTCTTTCTTGCTTATTTATCTCTATTATTCCAATTGCTAGCAATAGTTCTTATTATATGAAACAATATGAAAGAAATGGTGTTGGAGAATATCTAAAAGGTTACAGTATAGAGCAATTAAAAGAAGTCACCGATTCAATTACCTCTTATCTATTTAATAAAAAAGAATCGATGCAAGTTTATTTTAACGATAAACCATTTTTTTCAGACCAAGCTATCTCTCACATGAGTGATGTTAAAGATTTATTTAATCTAGGGGTAATTCTAGGGATTATTTCTATTATTCTATCTATTACTCTACTAGTTTATTTAATATATCGAAGAAAAGAAATCAAAAAGAGATTTAGACTTGCTTCTTACTTAACTTTTGGTTTTTTCTTAATAATCATCATCGTTATTGGAGTTCTCGCTCTAATTGATTTTGATTCTTTTTGGACCAATTTCCATCATATTCTCTTTCCTGATATCAACAAATTTAATAATGCATTTTTCCCTTATGATGACACCTTAATCAACGTTTTGACCCTCGATTTCTTCTTTGACGTCATCATCGATATTATCGCAAGGATTTTATCTTTATTTATCGTCTATTTCATCTTTGTTCAATGCTTATATGGAAAAACTTATAAAAAGATCAAAAATACTTACCAAAAATTAATTAGTAAGTAAGATTTCTTTATATTCTTGATGAATTTTAAACCAAGAAATCGAATAAGGATTAATTGGTTTAATTTTTTTATTTTTAATTTTTGCAAGAACGATTATGATTTTCATAATCTTAGTTTTAAGCATTTTACCTTTACCATCTTTATGAATAATGATATCTTTTATTTCAATTAAGTTTTCATCTTCATAAATTAAAGCTTCTGACAAAAAATGATTATAGTCATCTAATATCACTATTTTATCTTTTGTTTGAATTAATTTCATAAAGTTTCCTCATTTTAGTATATTTACTAAAAGTACCTTCACTTAATAAATTAACCCATTTTTTGCTATTTATATCTTTTTCTTATCGTTTTAAATTTATCTTTCCAAGAAGAACTAATTCTAAATGAATCACATATTTTTTGGATAGCTCTACCTACTATAGAATAGTTTAAAGAGCAATTTGATAAATAGGAAAAAGTTTTTTCTGGATTATAGATAGCTAAATAAGAAATAAGCCAGGCTTCAGCCATGACAACATAGTATTCTTCATCATCTTTAAGTAAATTAACTATCTTATCAAAAGCAGATTCTTCTTTAACTAAATTCTTTAAAAAAAGTACATATCCCCATCTTCTAACAAATGGTAAAGAGGAATAAGTATACATTTTTGCTTTCTCATAGGCAAAGTCAAGTTCTAAATTTGCCTTGATAAATTGTAACAATTGATCAACGTGCCACCAATCATCTAGTAAAGAAAAATTATCTTCGATAAATTTAAATTGATCTTCAACTTTTTTTATTTGGCCAAGAGATACTTGAAAGTAAGTACGATGATACTCTTGATTGGATAAAACGATATCTTTTAAGAAACTGACATCTTCTTTTTGCTTAATTAGTCTCTTATTTAATCTATCGACGTCCTTGGTTATATAATGTTCTCCTAAATTTGCATATTCTTTTTTTATATCTTCTATTGTCATAATGTTTATTTCCTTTTTTATATCATAAAATAAATCTTATTTTTTTAAAACAAAAAGAGTCCAAAATGATATGATATCTCTTAAGTAGACAAATAAAATAATTAAAAGGAATAACAATCCCCATGGGGATTCGCAACCTCGAGATTATAGAGTCTACTTTGGAGGTATTTTTTTATGGGAAGAAAAGCAA
>CAMEOO010000037.1 GCA_945929875.1 uncultured Caryophanales bacterium | reverse complement strand
ATTTTGCATAAAATCGCAATATAAAAAGTAATAAAATGCATAAAATCGCAATAATATTTGAAGTATTTTTGCATAAAATCGCAATTTGATAGTAACAAACGTGCTAACTGAATAAAAATCTTAATTGGTCAAAAAATAAACTAGGTGATCTAATGGCGTATTCTTATAAAGGAGCGATAGCTTTTGGACTTGTTTATATTCCTATTACTTTATCTTTGAGTGTAAAAGAAAATGATATAGGATTTAATTTACTGGAAAAGAAGACTAAATCTCGAGTTAAATATAAAAAAACTTGCGTTGATTGTAATGATAAGGAAGTTAAAAATTCTGATATTGTTAAAGGCTTTCAATACGAGAAGGACCATTATGTTATTTTTGATGATGAAGACTTTGAAAAATTAAAAACTAATAAAGATAAAAATATTACTATTGAAGAATTTGTAAAAATCGAAGAAATCGATCCTATTTATTTTGATAAAACATATTATGTTAATCCAATAGGAGCTAGTAAGGCTTATAATGTGCTATTAAAAGCAATGGAGTCCACTAAAAAAGCAGGCATTGCAAAATGTGTATTTGGAACTAGAGAAACCCTACTTTTATTAAGAGCCAAAGAAGGAAAAATGCTAGTTAATTCTTTGTTTTTTGCTAATGAAATCCAAGCTCCGCCTAAAGTAGAAAAAATAAAGATTAATACTAAAGAATTAGATTTAGCAAAAAGCTTAATTAATCAAATGAGCGCTCCATTTAAGATTGATAAATACAAAGATGAATATTATTTAAAACTTCAAAAAGCGATAAAAAGAAAAATAGAAGGAAGTCAAATCGTCGAAACGAAAAATGTTAACGAGCCAGAAAAGATTATCGATTTAATGGAAGCTTTACAAAAAAGTATTAAGACTAGTTCTTATAAAGGTAGGGCCTCTTAATGAAATTAACTAAATATAATGAAAAAAGGGACTTTAATAAAACGGATGAACCTAAAGGGAAAATAAGAAAAACTAATCAAATGCGTTTTGTAGTTCAATATCATAAAGCAAGAACAAATCATTATGATTTCCGTTTGGAATATGAGGGAGTATTAGTTAGCTTTGCTTTACCTAAAGGTATACCTACAAGAATTAATCAAAAAAGATTAGCTATTCACGTTGAAGATCACCCTATTGATTATCTTTTATTTGAAGGAATAATTCCTCAAGGTAATTATGGTGCAGGAGAAGTAAAAGTCTACGACAAAGGTACATATTTTCCTCTTAATGATTTTAAAAATGGTTTAAAAGAAGGCTTAATCAAATTTTGTTTACTTGGTGAAAAATATGAAGGGAATTACACTTTGGTAAATACTAAAGAAAATAACTGGATTATTTTTAAAATGAAAGAAGAAAAAAGAATCGATTTTGATAATTATACTCCTCAACTTGCTACATTAACAAAATCTATTCCTTCAAAAGGAGATTGGCTTTTTGAAATAAAATACGATGGATATCGAATGCTTGCTTATAAAAATAATAATAAGGTGATTATTAAGTCAAGAAATAATAAAGATTACACTTCTAAATTGAAGTGTATTGAAAATAGTTTAATAGATTTAGAAACAAGAAGTTTTATTGTTGATGGAGAACTAGTTACTTTTGATAAAAAAGGTAGAAGTGATTTTAAATTGCTGCAAGAGAATTTAAAAACAGGGAAAAATCTTTACTATGTTGTTTTTGATATACTAATGAAAGATGGTGAAGATTTAAGATCTTATTCTCTTTTAGAAAGAAAGAAGATCTTAAAAGAAATATTGAAAATTAAATCTAACAATTTAATTTATTCAAATTATGTTGAAGATGGAAAAAAGAGCTTTATATTTGCTAAAGAAAATAACCTTGAAGGAATAATCGCTAAAAAGAAAGAATCAAAGTATGAAGGAAATAGAAACAAAGATTGGCTAAAAATAAAATGTTACTTAAGGCAAGAATTTGTTATCATCGGATATACTCTTTCTTCTTCTCAAACTATAAAATCTTTAGTTCTTGGTTATTATGATAATAATCAGATTAAATATGTTGGAAAGGTGGGAACTGGACTTACCTCTTCTTTTAGAAAAGAATTCATCTCATCATTAAATAAACATCTTTCCAAGAAAAAAATCGTGGATGTAAAAGATAATAACATCATTTTTGTAAATCCATTTTTTATTTGCGAAGTACAATATAGCGAATTAACTAAAGATAATAAATTAAGACAGCCTAGTTTCCTTGGACTTAGAAAAGATAAAAAAGTTAAAGAAGTTAAACTTGAGGGGAAATATGAAAATAACTAATCTTCATCGAGTGGTTTATCAAAAAGATAATATTCATAAAATTGATATATTTAATTATTATAATGATATTGCTTCTTTAATCTTACCATTTATTAAAAAACGACCTCTAAGTGTGATTTGTTGCCATAATCAAATCAAAGATTGCTTTATAAAAAAACATCCAACTAGTAAAGATGAAAATGTGAATGTAATTTACAATAATAATAAAGAACAAATGTATATTTCTTCTAAAAGTCAATTGCTTAATCAAGTTCAATTAGGAGGAATAGAATTTCATGTAGGATCTTATAGTTTAATTAATTTAAATAAATACTTAATTATGGTATTTGATTTAGACCCAGATAAAGATATCTCTTTTTCTCTTCTAGTGGATTCAACTTTAAAATTTAAAAAAGTATTAGATGAATTAAAACTAGAATCATATCTAAAATCTAGCGGTGGTAAAGGCTACCACATTTTAGTGCCTTTCTTATCATGTGAAAATTATGAATCATTTTACGATCTTTCAAAGAAAATCGCTTATTTAGTTAAAGAGAAATATCCTAAATTATTCACTTTAGATATTAGAAAAAATAAAAGAAAAGGAAAAATATTTATCGATTATTTGAGAAATGGTTTCTCTTCTACCTGCGTTTGTCCTTATTCTTTAAGAGCTAGAGACCATATAAGCGTTTCTTTCCCTATTTCTTGGGAAGATATCAAAAGAATTAGGCCTAATCAAATCACCATTAAAAATTATAAGAACTATTTAAATGATTCTTGGAAGAATTTTTTTAAAACCAAACAAAAAATCAAATAGAAAAGAAATAATAAACTTCTTTAAAGCATATAAAAATATATGGAATAAAAGAAAGGTTAATTATTTATATAATAATTATTTTTGGTGAATCTATGGATATGAATGAACTTATTTCTCTATATGGGAGCAATACTTTTAATGATGAAGTGATGAAGGAAAGATTACCTTTTTCAACCTATAAAGAATTTCATGATTCATTAGAAAAAGGAGAAACTTTATCTAAGGAATGCGCAAGCGTCATCGCTAACGCTATGAAAATATGGGCTCTTGAAAAAGGGGCTACTCACTTTACTCATTGGTTTACTCCTTTAAATGGAAGATCTGCAGAAAAACACGATGCTTTCTTACTTCCTGAAAAAGATAAAGCCATCCTAGATTTTAATGGAAAACTATTAAGAAAAGGTGAACCTGATGCTTCTAGTTTTCCAACCGGTGGACTAAGAGCTACCTTTGAAGCTAGAGGCTATACTTCTTGGGATTGCACTTCTCCAGCCTTTGTTAAAGATGGTTCGTTATATATTCCAACATTATTTTGCTCTTATAATGGCGAGAGTTTAGATGATAAAACTCCTTTATTAAAATCTTGTGATTGCTTATCTAAGATTGCAACAAATTTGTTAAATTTACTTGGATATAAAGAAGTAAATAAAGTTACTCCTTATGTTGGAGGAGAACAAGAATACTTCTTAATTAAGGAAGAGTTATTTCAAAAAAGATTAGACTTAAAATTAACTGGAAGAACTCTTTTTGGGGCTCCACCAAGTAAGGGTCAAGAGATGAATGATCACTATTTTGCTTCTATCGATAAAAATGTCTCTTCGTTTATGAAAGAACTAGATAGAGAATTATGGAAATTTCAAATACCTTCAAAAACTAAACATAATGAAGTAGCTCCTTGCCAACATGAGATCGCTTGCGTTTATACAAAGGCAAACATCGCTTGCGACAACAATAATTTATTGATGTCACTAATGCAAGAAATAGCTAAAAATCATGGATTAAGATGTCTTCTTCACGAAAAACCATTTAATAAGCTAAATGGATCAGGGAAGCATAATAATTGGTCTTTGATGACTAATAATGGAATTAATTTATTTAATCCAGGTAAGGAGCCAAGTAATAACCTTGCTTTCTTAGCTTCTTTAAGTTGCTTAATTAAAGGAATTGATGAGTATCAAGATTTACTTAGATTAAGCATTGCTACCGCTGGTAACGATCGTAGACTTGGCGGCTATGAAGCTCCTCCATTCATCATTTCTATTTTCTTAGGAAATGAAATAAACGATATCATTGATTCTATTATTTTAAATAAACAAGTTAGGAAAGATGATAATGTTCGTTTTAAAACTGGAGTTAAAGTTATTCCTGATTTTAAAAAAGATCATACCGATAGAAATAGAACTTCTCCTTTTGCCTTCACTGGAAATAAGTTTGAATTTAGAGGAGTTGGATCTTCTTTATCTTTAGCTTTTATCAATACAATTTTAAATGCCATAATCGCTTTTGAAATGAAAGAAATGACCGATGAGATTCAAAAAGGGAATAAACCTTTAGATGTAATAAGAAAGTTCTTTCTTGAACATCGAAGAATTATCTTTGAAGGAGATAGCTATTCTTTAAAATGGAAAGAAGAAGCCAAAAATAGAGGCTTATTAAATATCACTAATTGCGTTGATGCTTTTAAATGTTTAAAAGAAAAAAGAATAATTGAATTATTTGAGTCTTTAGGAATTTATAGTGAAGTGGAACTAAATTCTCGTTATCAAATTATGCTAAATAATTATTCAAACACGATAAAGGTAGAAGCGTCTACTTCTATTAAGATGGCAAGAAATCAGATTTATCCTTCCTCTATTAGATATTTAAATGAATTATTAGAAACATCTAATAATTTAAAAAAGAATAATATCGATAACATTTTCTTATTAGAACAAATAAAAGAACTATCTATTTTGCTTTCTAAAATGTATAATGATGTTAATCTTTTAGAAGAATCGTTAGAAAAAGTCGAACAAATAAAAGACGACTCTTTTAAAAAAGCCTCGTTCTTTAAAGATGAAGTGATAAAAAATATGGATTCTTTAAGAGAAATAGTGGATTTAGTGGAAACTAAAGTAGATAAAAGCCTTTGGCCTTTACCTACTTATAGCGACTTATTATTTGATATGTAAAAAGGAGAAAGACAATGTTAAGTGATTTAGAAATTGCTCAAAATGCAGAAATCGTAGAAATTAAAAAAATAGCACAAAAAGTTGGTTTAACTGAAGATGATTTAGAATTGTACGGAAAGTATAAGGCTAAGATCAATGTCGATAGAATCGATAAAGAAAGAAAAGATGCTAAATTAATTCTTGTCACTGCAATTAACCCTACTCCAGCAGGAGAAGGTAAATCGACAGTTACTATCGGTTTAGCTGATAGTTTAAATAGGATGAATAAAAATTGCGTCGTGGCATTAAGAGAACCAAGCTTTGGACCAGTTATGGGAATTAAAGGAGGAGCCACTGGAGGAGGATACGCTCAAGTAGTTCCAATGGAAGATATCAACCTTCACTTTACTGGAGATTTACATGCGATAACTACGGCGAATAATGCAATTTGCGCAATGCTTGATAACCACATCCAACAAGGTAATGAACTAGGCATTGATCCAACTAGAGTGGTGATTCATCGCTGCCTAGATATGAATGATAGAGCATTAAGAAATATCGTTATTGGACTTGGGGGTCCAACTAATGGAAAACCAAGAGAAGACCATTTTGATATTACGGTAGCTAGTGAAGTAATGGCTATTTTATGTTTAGCGGAAGATTTAGAAGACTTTAAAAAACGAATTGGAAGAATGGTAATTGCTTATACTTATGATAAAAAGCCTATTACTGTAAACGACATTAAAGCAAGCGGTGCAGTCACATTAATTATGAGAGATGCTCTTAAACCTAATCTTGTTCAAACTTTAGAGCATACACCTACTTTAATTCATGGAGGACCTTTTGCAAATATCGCTCATGGTTGCAATTCAGTTATCGCTACAAAAACCGCATTAAAAATGGGAGATTACGTAGTTACTGAAGCAGGTTTTGGCGCTGATTTAGGGGCAGAAAAATTCTTAGATATTAAATGTAGAAGCGCTTCTCTTCATCCTTCTTGCGTAGTAATTGTTGCAACTATTAGAGCTTTAAAGATGCATGGTGGAGTTGAAAAGAAAGATCTAGGAAAAGAAAATGTCGAAGCGTTAATTAAAGGTCTACCAAACTTAGAAAAACATATTGAAAACATTAAGAAATATCACTTGCCTTACGTAATTGCAATCAACAAATTTATTTCAGATTCTTCTTTAGAAGTAGAAACTTTATTAAACTGGGCAAAAGAAAATAATCATCCAGTTTCATTAACTGAAGTATTCACTAAAGGAGGAGAAGGTGGACTAGATTTAGCTAGCAAAGTTCTAAATGAAATATCTCTTCATGATGGTAGTAAAACGTTCGCGCCTATTTATGATACAAATTTATCAATTGAAGAAAAAATTAATACTATCTGTAAAGAAATTTATGGAGCTAGTAGAGTAGAGTTTTCATCTTTAGCAAAAAATCAAATGGAAACATTTAAACTTAATGGATGGGATAACTTACCTATTTGTATGGCAAAGACTCAATACTCTTTATCAGATAATCCTAAACTATTAGGTAGACCAAAAGATTTTGTCATGACAGTTAGAGAATTAAAGCCATCTATTGGCGCGGGATTTATCGTTAGTCTATGTGGTGAAATTATGACTATGCCTGGACTTCCTAAAGTTCCTGCGGCTAACAACATGGATGTTGTTGATGGAAAAGCAGTAGGCTTGTTCTAATAAGTAAAAATGAAACGTATTTCCGTTTTGTGGAAATACGTTTTTCACATAAAATTACATTTTACGAAGATCTTTTCCGTATAAAAATACATTTTACGAAGGTTTTTTTACATAAAATTACATTTTACGAAGATTTATGTACAAAATTACATTTAGAAAAGTAATGTTCGTTTAGTCTATTTTTATATTTTATTTCTTTTTTGGCCCTTCATTAATTATTTCTTCTTCTAATGAATACTTATTAATATTTTTATTAAAAAGAGAAGCAAGGTGATGACTTGTTTTTATGTACTCATCATGATTTTTCCATGCTTTTTCAGGAACCAAGATATCTTGAGGAACATTTTCTATGTAAAGAGGAATTTCTAGATTAAATATTGGATCTTTAATAAATTCACTTTTTTCAATTTCTCCATTTAATATTGAAGTTACTATTGCTCTAGTATATTTCAATGGAATTCTTTCCCCTTGACCATATTGCCCATTAATCCATCCAGTATTTACTAGATATACTTTAACATTGTCATTGATGATTCTTTCTTTTAACATTTTTGCGTAGACAACAGGATTTAAAGGAAGGAAAGGTTCTCCAAAACAACTGGAAAAAGTTGCTTCTGGCTCGACTACTCCTTTTTCTGTTCCAGATAACTTACTAGTATATCCTGAAATAAAATAATACATAGCTTGATTAAGGTTTAGTTTTGAAACAGGTGGTAATACCCCAAAAGCATCTGCACTTAAAAAGATAATAGTTTTTGGTTTAGGTCCAACACTTGGTATAACAAAAGAAGGAAGATAGTCAATAGGATAAGAGGCTCTAGAGTTTTCACTAATTGATTTATCGTTAAAAATAAAGTCTCCAGTAAGAGGATTTTCAACGACATTTTCAACTAAAGTGCCTTCTTTTATTGCAGAGAATATCTCTGGCTCTTTTTCTTTTGAAAGATTGTATGTCTTTGCATAGCATCCGCCTTCAAAATTAAAGACGTTTTCTTTTGAATAGCCGTGTTCATCATCGCCGATTAACATGCGATTTGGCTCACTTGATAAAGTAGTTTTTCCAGTCCCTGATAGACCAAAGAAAATACAAACGTCATTATCCTTTCCTATATTCGCAGAGCAATGCATTGGTAAAACATCTTTTTTTGGAAGGTAGAAGTTCATTACAGAAAACATGCTTTTCTTAATTTCTCCTGAATATCTAGTCCCTACTATTAGAATGATTTTTCTAGTGAAATTAATAATTATTGCTGCGGAAGAATTAACTTTATCAATGGAAGGGTCGCATTTAAAATTAGGTGCACAAATTATAGTGAAATCTTCTTTGAACGAAGATAGCTCTTCCTCACTAGGCCTAATTAGCATATGATGAGCAAAAAGAGAAGAGGTGGCCATTTCACAAATAGTTCTAAATCCCATTTGATATTTTTTATCTGCACCTAGAAATCCATCGAAAACATAAATAGTTTTATCATTTAAATACTTTGTAACCTTTTTAAATAGATTAGAAAAAATCTCTTCACTTATTGGTTTATTTATTTTTCCCCAGTTGACTTCATCTTTTGTAATGTCATCTAAAACGATAAAACGATCATTTGGAGCTCTACCAGTATATTCTCCAGTATTGATTAGTAACGCTCCAGTTTTATTTAATTTACCTTCATTGTTATTTAAAGCAAGGCGCACTAGTGAATCAGTATCTAAATTATGATAGATATTTTGACTTATGATACCACACTTTTCTAAGGCTAATAGAGCCATAATTTTTACCTCCTATATAATATGCATATTATATTTATCTAATTTATAGAAATAAACATTATATAGAACAATTGCTAATTTTGTTTGCTTTGAGTTTAGAAGAAACTTCTTTAGAATAAATAATTTGGTAACAGATAAATTCAGCAATAAAGGCGATTATCCAAGAAATTGGGTAAGAAGCATAGAGTAAGCCAAGATTCATCGTAGCGTTAAAGATAGTATATATCCAAAGTATTCTTAATCCACATACTCCTAAAAGAGAGATGATCATTGGAACGAAAGAATGACCTAAACCTCTTAAAGAACCAACTTGGACATCCATCATACCACATAGGAAGTAAGAAGCGCTGATGATGCCCATTCTAATGATTCCAATTTGAATGACATCGATATCGCTAGTATATATTTGAAGAAGATATTTGCTAAGTAAAGATCCTCCAATTCCTAGAACTCCTCCAAAGAGAATTACATAGAACAGAGAGTATTTTAAGACTTTATTGATATTTTCATATTTTTTAGCCCCGACATTTTGGCTAGTAAAAGATAAGCTGGCGTGATAAAAAGCGTTCATTGAAACATAGACGAAGCCTTCGATGTTACTGGCCGCGCCATTACCCGCCATAACGTAAGAACCAAATAAGTTAATGGATGATTGAATTAATACGTTGCTTAAGGAAAAGATGGTTCCTTGTAGCCCTGCTGGTAAACCAATTTTTGACATCTCTCCAAGGACGTTTAGATCAATTTTTAGTTTCTTAAATGAAATATGGCAATATCCTTTTTCTTTAATTAAAGTGATTAAAACTAAGATTGAGCTGATGATTTGCGATAATACGGTTGCTAGAGCTACTCCATCAGTTGACATATTAAATAAAAGAACGAAAATTAGATTTGCTCCTATGTTAAATAATCCAGAAATAAGCAAAAAGAATAAAGGCCTTTTAGTGTCTCCTGAAGCACGAAGCAAGGAAGCACCAAAGTTATATAATAAATTAAAAGGCATTCCTAAAAAGAAAATTTGAACATAGATTGTGGCTAGATCTATCACATCAGAAGGAGAACCCATTAGCAAAAGTAAGTCTCGAGCAAAGAAAAAGCCAAAGAGGGCGAGCACTATTCCCATAATAAAAGAAACTAAGACGGAAGTGTGAGCTACTTTACTGGCTTTTTCTTCATCTTTTGCTCCATAGCACCTAGCCATTAAAATGTTGCTTCCTACTGATAGACCAATAAATAAGTTGACTATAAGATTAATTAGTGCTCCTGTTGAGCTAATTGCTGATAAAGCGGTGTGACTTCTAAACCTTCCAATAATGATGATATCGCAAGCGTTATATAGAAGTTGAAGAATACTAGAAAACATTAATGGTAAAGCAAAAACAAGTATCTTTTTAAATAAATTACCACTTGTCATGTCCATTTCGTATTTCTTGACCATCAAATCACCCACTCCGTTAAATCCAAGATATAATCATAACTTTATAAAAATATATTTCAAGTGTAATTAATAAATTAGTTAACTTTTATTTACGATATCAAGTTTATAAATTACTCATAATAATAAATGTAAAATATTTTATTTTACTATTTATTGTTGTATATTAATTTAGGAAATAAGGGGATGGATTTTATGCTATATGAGAATGTTTTAGGGCTAATTGGTAACACTCCAATGGTAAAACTATCAAATATTAATTTTGAATTAAATTCAAAACTATATGCAAAAATTGAAAAGAACAACTTATCCGGCTCAATTAAAGATCGAGCGTGCTATCAAATGATTATTTCGCTGATTAATGAAGGCAAACTAAAAAAAGGAAGCACGATTATAGAGCCTACTTCTGGAAATACTGGAATTGGTCTAGCGTGCCTTTGTAATTACTTTTCTTTGAATTGCATCATAGTTATGCCTGAAAGTATGTCTTTAGAAAGAAGAAAACTAATTAGGGATTTCAATGGAAAACTTGAATTAGTTCAAGGTGGCATGAAAGAGTGTAAAGAAAGGGCTAATGAATTAAATAAAGAAATTCCAGATAGCATTATTCTTGGCCAATTTGACAATGAGAATAATGTGAAAGCACATTATTTTTATACCGCAAAAGAAATACTTAATGATCTTCCTGATGTTGATGTAATCATCTGTGGTATTGGAACAGGTGGAACAATTTCTGGTATTGGCAAATATATTAAAGATAATAACTTAAATATCGAAGTGATTGGAGTAGAGCCTAAATCCTCTCCATTAATCACATTAAAAAGAGCGGGCAAACATAAAATTCAAGGAATAGGAGCAAATTTTATTCCTAGTATTTTAGATCAAAGCGTAATTAGTAAAATGGTTTTAGTTTCCGATGAAGAAGCCATTGAATGTTCCAGAGAGTTAGTCAAAAAAGAAGGATTATTCGTCGGTATTTCTTCAGGGGCTAATTATGCTGCAGCAAAGCAATTAATTAATGATCCTATTTATAAAAATAAAAAAATATTAATGATTTTCCCAGATTCAGGAGAGAGATATTCATGGAATTAAAAAGCGTTTCATTTAAGGATATTCCTAACAAAGAGAAGATCAAAGAATTCGTATCTTTGGTTAAAGATTTCCTTTTCCCAAATTATTATCATGAAGTAAGCAATTTAGAACTTCTTGAAAAAACTTGCCATTTTTATTTTCATAACTACATTAGTGAGGATAAAGATAAAGAAGAAGAATTCTTCAATAGTTTATGTAATGTATATCTATCTTTACTATGCGATATTCAAATGACTTACGATAGCGATCCTGCTTGTACTAGTTTAGAAGAGCCTTTAATTTCTTACCCAGGAATTTATGCGATAATCATATATAGAATCGCTCATATATTGTATCGATTAGACTTGAAGGTGATTGCTAGATTAATTTCTGAGATGGCGCATAGTCAAACTGGAATAGATATTCATCCAGGAGCAACGATTGGTAATTATTTCTTTATCGATCATGGGACGGGTATTGTAATAGGCGAAACCACAATAATTGGTCATCACGTAAAAATATATCAAGGGGTAACATTAGGAGCTTTGTCTCTTGGTAGAGGTCAAGGGTTAAAAGGAATAAAGAGGCATCCTACTATCGGTAATCATGTGACAATATATTCAGGGGCTTCCATCTTAGGTGGAGAGACTTCTATTGGTGATAACACCATCATCGGAAGTAATGTGTTCATCACAAAATCCATTGGGGAAAATAAAAAAGTGATAAATAAGGAAGCGGAAGTCATATTAATAGATAAAAATTAGCGAGGTAAAGGAAGTATGGATAGAGAATTATTAAAGAAATTTATTGAAACACCTTCTCCAGTAGGAAGAGAAGACGAATTGATCAAATTAGTTGTTGAATCAACTAAGTCATTAGCCGAAGATTACATCTATGATAATCAAGGTAGCGTAAGCGTTGTATATAATAAAAAAGCTCCTTTCAAAGTGATGTTAATGGCTCATGCAGATGAGATTTCTCTTGTGGTAAACGGCTATAATCCTAATGGAACTCTCAAAGTATCGAAAAATGGAGGAGTAAGAGAAAAACTTTATAATGGAGTAAAAGTAAAAATTATCACTGAAAAAGGATACGTTAATGGAGTAATGGGGGTAGTTGACAAAGATAAGATTGAAGCGGATGATTTATTTGTAGACATCGGTTGTTTTTCAAGTGAAGAAGCTAAAGATATTGTTCCTCTTGGAAGTTATGTTATTCACGACACTTCATTTATGGAACTTCAAAACAATTTATTTTCCGGAAGAGCTTTAGACGATCGCTTAGGAGTATTTGTTATCCAAGAAGCTGCAAAAATGGCTTTGAGATTAAAAGCCAAAGCGGGAATATACGCTACTTCTTCCGTAGGTGAAGAAAATACTGGAAGAGGCGCTTATTCATCAAGTTCGATCATCAAACCTGACTTAGCAATTATTGTCGATGTAACTTATTCTTCAGATTATATTGGAAATCCCGCGAAAGGAGATATCAATATTGGTAAAGGAGGAGTAATTTGCTTAGGATCTTTAGTAAATCGTAAGCTTAATAAGTTATTAGAAGAAACTGCAAAAGAATTAGGACTACCAATTCAATATGAAGTTTGGCCTGGAAGAACATCTACTGATGGTGACACCATTAATAGAACAAATGATGGAACTCCTACAGTGCTTTTTTCTATTCCGATTAGATATATGCATTCTCCAGTTGAAGTAGCTTCCTTTAATGATGTAGATACAATGATTGTTATCCTTGCTCATTTCTTAGCTAAACTATCTAGTGATATAGACCTTCATCCATATAGATTTTAAAAAAAAGTAACCGCTTCTTTTTTACTTCAATGAGATTGAAGTGACTTTGAAGTAACTTTGAAGTAA
>CAMEOO010000036.1 GCA_945929875.1 uncultured Caryophanales bacterium | reverse complement strand
ATGTTCTTGCTAAGTGTTATGGAGGAGATATTTCTCGAAAGAAAAAACTTTTAGAAAAACAAAAAGAAGGAAAGAAGAGAATGAAAGCAATTGGAACAGTTGAAGTTCCTCAAGAAGCGTTTATGGCTATTTTATCAGTTGATGAAGATGAATAGTCAATATCTATGTTTTGTAAAAAAAATATAAAACAGTCAAGTAAATTACTTTATATAAAATATTTAAAATATTTTAAATTTTTATATTTAAAAAAAATTATCTATGTAAGTGTTTTCATATTGTAAGTTTTTGATATTACTATTATAATTAAGATGTAACAAATAAAAGGAGTGCCTGTATAAGTGAATCCGTCTGAGTTTCACGTTTCTACCCGATTTTAGGACTACAGACATTAAAAGTAATCTTATTTTTGGAATAGGTGTATATATAGGGCTCTATCCCCTTTTTTTCTGTTATAAATAATAATTTTCATTAAAAATAATTAGGGAAGGAGAATTAAATGAAAAAATTATTAAAATGTTTAGTTGCTTCAGCAGCGCTAGTATCAGGAATGGGCTTACTTGGTTCTTGTTCATCAAAAACTTACGAGTATGCATTAATTACTGACGTAGGAGATATCGATGATGAATCTTTCAACCAAACTTCTTGGGAGGCAGTAAGAGATTTTGCTAAAGCAAACAAAAAATCTTATCAATACTATAGACCAACCGCTGATAGTAATGATGCTCGTGTTGAGTCAATTGAACTTGCAATTAAAAAAGGTGCAAAAATTGTTGTTTGCCCTGGTTTCTTATTTGAAACAGCAGTTTATGATGTTCAAGAAAAATATCCAGATGTTAAATTTGTTTTAATCGATGGTGATCCTCATAATGCAGATTATTCTGATTATCATAGAACAAGCAACGTAGTTTCTATCCTTTATCAAGAAGAAATCGCTGGTTATTTAGCGGGTTATGCAACTGTAATGGATGGATATACAAAACTTGGTTTCTGTGGCGGTATGGCAGTTCCAGCAGTTATGCGTTATGGATCAGGATATGTTCAAGGAATTTCTGCTGCTGCAGATGTTAAAAACGTTGATGTAGAAGTAAAGTATTATTATGCTGGTCAATTCCAAGCTACTAGTGAAGCTACCGCTAACTGTACTTCTTGGTATACAGCTGATACTGAAGCAGTATTTGCTTGTGGAGGTAAAGTCTATCAATCAGTTGTTGAAGGGGCTAATGCTAGTAAGAAAGAGAATGTTAAATGGATCGGTGTCGACGTTGACCAATCTTCAGTTGATTCTAAAGTATTAACCAGTGCAATGAAAGGTTTAAGAGAATCAGTTACTTCTGCTTTAGAAGTTTACGCAAGTGATTCTTGGAGCGATATCGGTGGTAAAAATTATAATTTAGGATTAAATTCTGAATTTGGTAAATTAGCTAAAAAAGATTACGTTGGTATTCCAACTGAATCAAAGAGCTGGAGATTTACTTCATTTACAACCGCTCAATATGAAAAATTATTATCTGATATTAAATCAGGTGCTTTAACTGTTTCAAACGATACAAAAGCCGCTCCAACAGTTTCTTCTCACGTAACTGTTGATTGGGTTTCTGCATTTGCAGGTTAGTATTCTTATTTAGGAGGTAATTTGCCTTACCTCCTTTTTTCTTATGAGAGGAGAAGTAAATTACATGGAAGATAATAACTACGTAATTGAATTAGAACATATTTCAAAATTTTTTCCAGGAATTAGAGCTAATGATGATATTTCTTTAAAACTTAAAAAAGGAGAAATTCATGCTTTACTTGGTGAAAATGGAGCAGGAAAATCAACATTAATGAGCGTTTTATTTGGCCTTTATCAACCTGATGAGGGAGAAATAAAAATCAATGGAAAGAAAGTTGAAATTAAAGATCCTAATGATGCAAACGATTTAGGAATTGGAATGGTTCATCAACATTTTAAACTAGTAGATGTTTTTACTGTGTTAGATAACATTATTCTTGGGGTAGAACCTCTTTATGTTTATAAACCAAAAAAAATTAATAAATTTACGCTATTTATCAGTAAAATAATTAATTGGACTAATAAACATATTTTTAAAATAATCAGTAAAAAAGAGGCTAGAGAAAAAGTAGAATATCTTTCTAAAAAATATGGATTAAGCGTTGACTTAGATGCAAAAATTGAAGATATTTCTGTTGGGATGCAACAAAGGACAGAAATCTTAAAAATGTTATATCGAGATAATGATATACTAATTTTTGATGAGCCAACTGCAGTTTTAACTCCGCAAGAAATTGAAGATTTGTTAAAAATTATGAGAAATTTAGCAAGTGAAGGAAAATCAATACTATTCATTTCTCATAAGCTTAACGAAATTATGGAAATTAGTTCTAGAGTAAGCGTTCTTAGAAAAGGTAAACTTGTAAAAACTTTAAATACTAAGGATACCTCTAAAGAAGAACTTTCTAAATTAATGTGTGGACACGATATTAATTTCTCAATTGATAAGAAAAAATGTGAACCAGGGAAAGTGATTTTAGAAGTTGATAATTTAGTTGTTCAAGATAAAATTCATCCAAATAAAAATGCAGTCGATGGAATTTCTTTGAAAGTAAGAGAAGGAGAAATTGTTTGCATTGCTGGTATCGATGGAAATGGACAAAGTGAATTAGTGTATGGAATAACAGGACTTGAAAAAGTAAAATCAGGCAAACTTTTATTAAAAGATGTCGATATTACAAATAAATCTATCTTTAGAAGAAATAATTTAGGTTTAGCTCATATTCCTGAAGACAGACATAAATATGGAGCAGTTTTAGATTATCGTTTAGATGAAAATATGATTCTTGAAAATTATTGGAAAGATGATTTTTCAAAAAATTTCTTTTTAAAAAAGAAAGATATTCAAAAATATTCAGATAGTTTAATAGATAAATTTGATGTTAGAACTAGTGAAGGTAGTTCCACAATCGTTAGAAGTATGTCTGGAGGCAACCAACAAAAAGCCATCATTGCTCGAGAAATCGATCGTAATTGTAAACTTTTAATTGCCGTTCAACCTACTAGAGGCCTTGATATAGGAGCAATTGAATATATACATAATCAATTAATTAAACAAAGAGATGATAAAAAAGCGATTTTATTAGTTTCATTTGAACTTGATGAAGTCATCAATCTTGCAGATCGCATTTTAGTGATGTTTGAAGGAAAAATCGTTGGTGAATTGGATCCAAAGAAGACTAATTTTGAAGAACTAGGACTATATATGTCTGGTGCAAAGAGAGATAATGTGGAGGAAAAGTAGTATGAATAAAATTAAAGAATTTATAAAAAGTAAAAAATTTCTCTCTATCATATCTTCTTTTGTTTGCATATTCATCGGCTTATTAATTGGATTTATCGTTTTATTTTGCATGAGTCCTAGTGATTCATTCTATGAATTTTCGATAATGATAACTGGCGGACTTACTTATGGAGGAATAAGCTCATTTAGTAAAATTTTGGCTAATGCTGCACCATTAATGATGACTGGGCTTTGCGTTTTGTTTGCATATAAGACTGGCTTATTTAACATTGGAGTTGCTGGTCAATATGTCATGGGTTCTTTTGGAGCCCTAATTGGAGTTTTAGCTTTTAAAGGAAATTGGTTACTTGGTCTACTACTTGGTGTTTTATTTGGTGCTTTATGGGGAGCTATCCCTGGGCTATTAAAAACATTTTGTGGAGTTTCAGAAGTTATATCGGGAATTATGTTAAATTGGATAAGTTTATTTTTTACTAATTATTCATTTCAAACCTACTTATCTAGTTGCGTAGATCCAAAAGTTGGATATAAAACCTATTCAGTTACTTACTTTAATGCAAATGGGAAATTGCCTGATTTAGGTTTAAGTAAATATCTTGGACCATATTTTTCAATCTCTATTTTTATTGCTATACTTGTTGCTATTTTAATATTTGTGATTTTAAACAAAACCACATTAGGTTATCAACTTAAAGCAAGTGGATTAAATAAGGATGCTACTCGTTACGCTGGAATGGCTGATAAAAGGAATGTCATTATCACGATGGTTATTTCAGGAGCTTTAGCCGGACTTGGCGCTAGTTTATATTATCTAGCCGATCTAGAATCAATTAGCGTTCAATTATCCTCTAATCTTCCAAGTGTTCCATGGAATGGTATAGTTATTGCCTTCTTAAGCCAATTAAATCCTCTTGGAGCGATATTTGCAAGTATCTTCATCGCTTGGATTTCTCAAGGTGCAAAAGTCATGACTCAAACGATTTTCCCTGCAGAATTTGGTGATTTAATTATTGGCATTATCGTTTATCTAAGTGGATTAACTGCGCTAATTCAACAAATTATTTTAAAATTTAAACATAAGAAGAAAAAATCCTTAGAAGTAAAGGAGGATAAATAGTATGGTTGGTCAATTTTTAGTTTTATTAACCTACATGTTGATTTTTGGAATAGCTTTGATGCTAGTGGCTTTTGGTGGAATGTTTTCTGAAAGAAGTGGAGTAATCAACATTGGGCTTGAAGGAATCATGGTTGTTGGTGGATTTACTGCCCTATTAGTTCTTTCTGGACTAAATAGTTTAGGAGTTCCTAATTTTGTAGTTATTATAGTTACTCTTATTAGCGCCATAATAAGTGGTATGCTTTATTCTCTCCTTCTAGCGGTCGTTTGCATCAATTTTAAAGCAGATCAAACTTTGGTTGGAACTGCATTAAATTTACTATCAACTTCCTTAGCGTTAATTCTTACTAAAAGATTAAGTGGAGGAGTTTCTACTAGTATTAAATATAATAAAGATGCCTTTATTATTCCTTTAACTTTTAAAGAAGGATTGACTTTGAATTTAAATATCTTCTTATTTATTGGAATATTTATTTTACTTATTTCAATATTTGTTTTATACAAAACTAAATTTGGTTTACGCTTAAGATCTTGTGGAGAAAATCCAAGTGCCGCTGATTCAGTAGGAATTAATGTAAAAAAATATCGTTACTTTGGCGTACTTATTTCAGGCGCATTAGGTGGTCTTGGTGCAATTGCTTATATTCTTCCAACCCAATCATTTTGGAATTCAGCAAGTGGAGTTGCAGGATTTGGCTTTTTAGCCCTTGCTGTTATGATCTTTGGCCAATGGAAACCACTTAGAATATTTATTGTCGCCTTAGTATTTTCATTCTTTATGAGTTTAAGTTATATTTATTATGATTTTTTCAACGCTTTACTAGGAATTAAATTAACCGCAGATAAAGGGGTAACAAAAGAATTGTTCAGCATGCTTCCTTACATCGCTTCCTTGATTCTACTAGCCTTTTCCTCGAAGAAATCAAAAGCTCCAAAAGCTGAAGGGATACCTTACGATAAAGGAGCTAGATGATGAACAAAGAAGAATATATAAAGCTTTTAAATTTATCACCTCATCAAGAGGGAGGATATTTTATCCAAACTTATCTTTCTGATGATAAGATTGGTGGCTCTAGTTTATTTTCAAGCATTATCTTTATGCTTTGTGAAAATGAAGTTTCACATTTTCATCGCTTACAAGAAGATGAACTTTGGTATTATCACGATGGAGAAAGCTTAGATGTTGTTGAAATTAATCCTGAAGGCAAATTAGTTATTACAACCTTAGGAAAAAATATAGATAAAGGTGAGAAGCTACAATATTTAGTAAAAAAGGGAACAATATTTGGTTCAATTATGAAGAATCCTGGGTTTAGTCTTGTTGGATGTATGGTTAGTCCAAGTTTTGACTATAATCACTTTGAATTATTTACTAAAGAAGAATTAATAAAAGAATATCCTGAATATATTGATGTAATAAATATTTTAGGAAAATAATATTAATTTGTAGATAATTGTAAGATTATTTATATATTTGTCAAAATATATATTTTTTTGTTAGTAGTTTTTTAGTAAATATTTAGGTTAGATTATTGAATGAATTATTAGATTTCAGTAAAATAGAAACAAGAGGTTAGGTATATGGAAAAAGATTTTGGCTTACGTTTTACTGAAGAAACTTATGCGACAAAAGACGATGTAAAAAAAGCTTTAAATATTTCTAGTATTGATTCAATTTGGGATAAGATTACTCAATTTAGATCTTTTTATACTAAACAAATTGAACTTAGAAATATTGAAAGAATTCCTTTATCAATTGTTTTACCTCCTAAATTAACTTCTAAAATTGTTAATTTAGAAAAAAAATTATCTAAATATTTAATTAAACTTTCTTTAGGACAAGTGCAAAATCCTCAAAATATTAGCTCTTTGAAACAAGAGGCTTATTTAAGTATATTAAAAGAAGTTTCTTCAAATTATGAAATAAATATTAATGATGATTCTTTACTTGCAATTATTAATCAAACTTTACCAACGTTACCTGTTGAATATCTTTTTCTTGAAAGATATTATCTTTGCTTAAAATATATCGAGACTAGAAGTAGTGGAAGTTTTTCTCCTTCGGTAATTTTGTCTTTATATTGTAAGCTTAGAGGGGTGGAATTTGATCCTAATGAGTTGAGCCAATATTATCGAAAAAGCGATTTATTAGATAAAAATGATCATATCTTTATTGGTAAACATTATGAAGCAGCCCCTTTAGATCGTATTGAGGAAATGATTGATTCTTTATGTAATTTTTTAAATAACTCTTCGCTTTTTAGTTTAGCGAAAGCATCTATTTGCTATTTCTATATTAATTATGTTAAACCTTTTGAATATTACAATGAAGAAATGGCTCTTTTGATGTTTAAGTTTGTTTTAGCTAAAGAAGACTTTGAACAAGTTCCTTCTTTAATTAAGTTAGAGGATTTATTATCAAAATCTTTTAGCGAACAAATTTCTTATTTATCTAAAGAAAGTGAAATGAAATTAGATTTAACCTACATTACCAACTTTTTAGTGGATCATTTATTAAATCAATTTAACGAAATAACTAGTCTAGTAAATGATAATGACTATTCATTAGTTAAGGAAGAAGTATATCAAATTGATGTAGAAAATAAAACTTCTAAATCTAATAATTCTGTTAACGAAACTATTCCTGAACCAAGTAAAGTTGAAATTGAAGGGGTAAGCTTTAAGCAAAGTGTTTCACTTCCTACTATGCCTACTGGCCTTGATGAAAAAGATGCTTTTCTAGTAGCACAAAATCTTTTAGAAATCTATCCATCGATGAAAAAAGGACAAGCAGAGTTTTATTCTAAACACTGTACGATTGGAAAATATTATACAATTTCTCAATATAAAAAAGAACAAAATGTCGCTTATGAAACGGCGAGGACGAGCATGGACAATTTAGTGAATCTTGGCTTTTATAAAAAAGAGCAGATTAAGAATAAATTTGTTTACACTCCAACGATTAATAAATGATGAAAAAAGGTTTATATATTCATATTCCATTTTGCCAAAAAATATGCACTTATTGCGATTTTTGCAAAGTATATTACTCTTCTTCTCTTTCTGATCTTTATCTTGATGAACTATTTAAAGAAATCGATTCATATCATATAAAAGATATATCTACTATTTATGTTGGAGGAGGCACACCTACTTCATTAAATGTCATTCAACTTGATAAATTATTAAATAAAATTAATTCTATAAGAGAAGAAGATGTTTCTTTATCCATTGAAGCCAATATTGAAAATCTCGATGAAGAAAAGATTAAGTTATTTCAAAAATATCATGTCAATCGTATCAGTTTAGGAATTCAATCTTTTAATAGTAATTTATTAAAAATAATGAATAGAAGTCATACTTTTGATGAAGTAAAAGATAAAATTGAGTTAATTCATAAATATGGTATAGATGATATAAATTGCGATTTAATTTATGGCTTTGAGGAAGAAAATCTTGATATTCTAAACGATGATATAGAAAAGTTATTATCACTAGATATCACTCATATTTCTCTTTACGCATTGATGATCAATCAAAATACTATTTTAAACAATTTAGGTAAAAAAGAAATTTCTCAGGATTTATATCGTAATTATTATGATTTCATTTATAATAAATTAATAGATAATGGTTTTTATCGATATGAAGTTAGCAATTTTTCAAAACCAGGATATCAATCTCAACACAATTTATTATATTGGAAAAATAGAGAATATTATGGAGTAGGTCTTGGTTCTTCAGGGTATCTAGAAAACGTTAGATATACTAATACAAAATCGCTGACAAAATATTTAAAAGGGGAGAGAGTTTTTGAAAGAGAAAAATGTTCAATAGAAGATAAAGAATTCTACTCTTTAATGTTAGGATTAAGATTAGAAGAAGGAATTGATATTAAAGAGTTTAATTCCTTATATAATAAAAATCTTTTAGTTTCTTACAAAGATAAAATAAATAAATTAATTAATTCTGGATTAGTAGAGATTAAAGATGATCATTTAAAAATTACAAAAGATAACTTTTATATTATGGATTATATATTAAAAGAATTATTATAAAGAGGTAACTATGAAAATTGCAAATTTTGAAAAGAGAGTGATAAGCTATTTAATAGATCTAGGAATAAGTCTTGGATTTAGTTTTCTTTTGTACTATTTTGCTTTAATAAATATCGATTTTATTAAAAAATTAAATTCATTTGTTATTATTTCACTTTGTTCTTCTTTAATTTATTTTATTTTAAATAGCATAATTACATATGTATCTAATGGTTATACAATCGGTAATTTGTTTGCTAGAATTAAAATCATTAGCGAAGATCAAAATAGAATTCATTTTAAAAATACTTCATTAAAATATTGTTTTATGTGTTTTCCTATTTGCATCTTCGTTAATGCAATATATATGCTTATCGTCCATAGTCAAAAGACAATTTTTGATATTTTATCAAATACGATAAGCATTTCTACGAAGAAAGAATTTTAAAAGCAAGGTTAATTTCTTTGCTTTTTTTATATGCAAAATAAACTAAAATAATAAATTAAGAAATTTTTTTTATTAATAAAAATAATTTTTTCAGCTTAAAAAATATAGATATATATAATTTAAATTATATAAGTGAAAAAATAATTAAAAAAATTTAAAAAAATTAGCACTAAAATGTTGACAGTGCTAATATAATGGTTATAATAGTATTAGCAATCCGAAAAAAAGAGTGCTAAAGGAGGTGTCAAGATGACATTATCAAGAAGAGAGTTAATACTAAAATATATCGTAGAATATTTTATTAAAAACGCTCAACCAGTTGGAAGTCAAACTTTGATCGATGCATACGATTTAAAATATTCCAGTGCGACCATCAGAAATGAAATGATGGAACTAGAAAGTTTAGGTTTCATCGAAAAGACACATACTTCTAGTGGTAGAGTTCCTTCTAGTAAAGGCTATCGATACTATATCGATCATCTAAGAGAAAATGATATCGATGAATCTATTAAACACAATCTTGCAGTGATCTTTGAAGAAAAAAGCAAGAGCATTGAAGATGTGATTAAAGAGTCATGTCAAATCTTATCTCATATGACAAATCTTGCTTCGGTAGTTCTTGGCCCTAACGCTGATGAAGAACATCTAGTCTCAATACAATTTATCCCATTAAGTCAAAACAGCGCGACAGCAGTATTTGTAACTGATAAAGGATATGTTGAAAATAAGACATTCATCATCCCTAAAAATTTAAATATCACCGATATTGAAGGATGTATGAAGATGCTTAATGATCGATTAAAAGGAACTCCAATTAGCCAACTTGTTGAAAAAACTCAATTATTAAAACCTATTATTACTGAATATGTAAAAAATAATGATGCGGTTTATCAACAGATTGCTAAAGCTTTACTTAATTTTACCACTCAAAGAGTTTCAATGTTTGGATCTAATAACTTATTAGAGCAACCAGAGTTTTCTCAAGATGCAAATAAGTTAAGTAAATTGATTAAACTTATTGAAGCTCCTGAGCAGATGAAAGGTATCGTTGAAGGCGATAATGAAAAATTTGGAATTCACATTGCCGATGAAGAAAATGGGAAAGATCTTGAAGATGTTTCTATCATTACTAGCGACATTAACGTCGGGGGTAAAAGTAGAGGTAAGATTGCTCTAGTGGGCCCTAAGAGAATGGACTATGATAAAGTCTTATCTGCCTTAGAGTACGTACTAGAAAAGATTGATAATCTATATGATGAAGATGACACGGAGGATGACAATGAAAGAAAAAACTAATGAAAAAGAATTAGATGAACAAGTGGAGACTCCTGAAAAAGAAATTGATGATTCTAAAGTTTCTGAAGAAAAGTATGATAAAAAAGATAAGAAACTGAAAGAAAAAATCAATGAATTAGAAAAAGAAGTTGCTACTTGGAAAAATAAATATTATCAAGCATATGCTGATATGGATAATTTAAGAAAATTGATGGAAAAAGATCACCAACAAATGGTGAAGTATTGTGGTCAAGGATTCTTAGAAGCTCTACTTCCTGTGTTTGATAACTTCTATATGGCTTTCAAGGTTAAACCAAGCGATCCAACTTTGGAAGCATATTGCAAAGGATTTGAAATGATTTACAATCAAATGGTAAGTTGTTTAGAATCTGAAGGTGTATCTGAAATTTTTCCTAAAGCAGGCGATAAATTCGATCACAATAAAATGCAAGCGGTCGATGTCGTTGAAGGTGAAGAAGATGATGTGATTGTTCAAATCGCTAATAAAGGGTACATGTATAAAGATCGCTTAGTTAGACCTGCGATGGTCGTTGTTTCAAAAATTAAAAAAGAAGAACAAACTGATTCTTCTGAAAAATTAAACTAAAAGGAGAGATGAATTATGGCAAAAGAAATTATTTTAGGTATCGATTTAGGTACTACAAACTCAGTTGTAAGTTATATGCAAGATGATGGGAAATGGAAAGTTATTCCTAATCCAGAAGGACCAAATACTACTCCATCAGTAGTAGCTTTTAAACCTAATGGCGAAGAAATTGTCGGTTTTGCTGCAAAAAGACAATTACTAACTAACCCAGATACTGTTGCTTCAATCAAACGTAAAATGGGTACTAGTGAAAAAGTTCATATCGGATGTTTAAATAAGGACTTTACTCCTCAAGAAATTTCCGCGAAAATCTTAGCGTATATGAAAAAATATGCAGAAGACAATCTAGGTCAAAAAATTGAAAAAGCAGTAATTACTGTTCCAGCTTACTTTAATGATGCACAACGTCAAGCAACTAAAGATGCTGGTCAAATCGCTGGCCTAGAAGTTGTTAGAATTATTAATGAACCTACTGCAGCCGCTTTAGCTTATGGTGAAGATAATAATGGTAAAGAAGAAAAGATCTTAGTCTACGATCTAGGTGGAGGTACATTTGATGTTTCTATTCTTGATATTGCCGATGGTACATTTGAAGTTGTGGCAACCGCTGGTGATAATAGACTAGGTGGAGATGACTGGGATAACGCATTAGCTAGTTACATTCATCAAGAAATCACAAGACAATACAATGTTGATTTAAGAAACGATAAGATGGTTTGCCAACGTTTAAAAGAAGAAGCAGAAAAAGCAAAGATCAACTTATCTAGCGCTTTACAAGTAACTATTTCACTTCCTTTCTTAGCAATGGGACCTACTGGACCTATCAACTTTGAAATGAGCTTAACAAGAGCTAAATTTGAAGAGTTGACTCGCGATCTATTAAGAAGAACTGAAGAACCAGTTAGAAGAGCATTAAGCGATGCTAAATTAAGTGCTAGTCAACTTGATCAAGTCATCCTAATTGGTGGTTCAACTAGAATGCCTGCAGTACTTGATATCGTCAAACGTTTAACTGGTAAACAACCAAATATTTCTGTTAACCCAGATGAAGCTGTCTCTATTGGTGCGGCTATTCAAGGTGGAGTTATCCGTGGAGATAAGAAAGATGTCTTGTTACTTGATGTCACTCCATTAACTCTTGGTATTGAAACTATGGGTGGTGTATTAACTCCATTAATTAATAGAAATACAACAATTCCAACTACTAAATCTCAAGTATTCTCAACTGCAGAAGATAATCAACCTTCCGTCGATATCATGGTTTACCAAGGTGAAAGACCAATGGCTAGAGATAATAAATTATTAGGGTCATTTAGACTAGATGGAATCCGTCCAGCAAGGAGAGGTCAACCTCGTATTGAAGTAACATTTAATATCGATGTTAATGGTATTGTTAACGTTAAAGCTAAAGATCTTGACACAAATAAAGAGCAACAAATTACTATCTCTGGATCTAATGGACTTTCTAAAGAAGAAATCGATAGAATGGTAAAAGAAGCAGAAGCTAATAAAGAAGCAGATGAAAAGAGAAAAGAAGAAATTGAAGTTAAGAATAAGGCTGAATCTTTAATTTCTCAAATCGATGACGCTTTACAAAGCGATGAAGGAAAGATGGATGCTTCTCAAAAAGAACAAACTCAAAAATTACGTGATGAATTAAAAGAAGCTCTAGACAAAAATGATATTGCTACTTTAAAAGATAAGATGAATCAATTAGAGCAAGCTGCAGCATATGCTCAACAATATCAACAACAAGCTTCCGCTAGTGAAGCGAGTGGTTCATCAAATTCATCTTCATCTAGTGAAACAAATTCTTCAAATGATGATGTAATTGATGCGGATTTTAAAGATAAAGCAAATTAATAGTAATAATGGAGGCATAGCCTCCTTATTGCTTATTTAGAAAGGATGGTAGTATGGCCAATAAACGTGATTATTATGAGGTATTAGGTATTAGTAAAAGTGCCTCTATTGATGAGATCAAATCAAGTTATCGTAAACTCGCTAAGAAATACCACCCAGATTTAAATAAAGAACCTGGAGCTGAAGAAAAATTTAAAGAGGTGCAAGAAGCTTACGATGTTCTTTCTGATGAAAAGAAAAGAGCACGTTATGATCAATTTGGACATGCGGCATTTGACCAAAATGGTGGAGCAAGCGGATTTAATGGTTTTGATGGATTCCAAAGTGGCTTCCAAGATGTTGATTTAGGAGATATAGGAGATATCTTTGGTTCTTTCTTTGGTGGTGGAAGAAGACAAAATGCTAGAAGAAATGGACCTATAAAAGGTAATGATACCTTTATTTCTATTAAAATCAGTTTTATGGATGCGGTAAACGGAAAGAAAATTGAATTACCTATTACTATAGATGAAACTTGTCCTTCTTGTAATGGAACAGGGGCACAAACTCCTAATGATGTTGCTACTTGTTCTAATTGCTCTGGCACTGGTTTTGTAAGACAAAGATCTCAATCTATTTTTGGTACGGTTGAAACTCAAGGCGTTTGTCCAACCTGTGGAGGATCTGGTAAAGTCATTAAAAATAAATGTACAGCATGCTCTGGTAAAGGATTTAGAAAAGTTAAAACTAAGATTGATGTCAATATTCCAGCTGGAATCAATGATGGTCAACAATTAAGAGTCGCTGGTAAAGGAGAACGAGGACTCAATGGCGGTCCAAATGGAGATTTATATATTGAAATTAATGTTACACCTGATTCATTCTTCAAAAGAGAAGGAAACGATATCCACGTTGAATTATCTATGAATATGGTTGATGCTTGCCTTGGCTCAACGGTGGATATTCCAACTGTCAGTGGAACTGTTGAACTTTCTATTCCGGAAGGAACTCAAAGTGGTCAAACTCTTAAACTTAAAGGTAAAGGAATTAAAGATTTACGAAGTTCTTCTTATGGTGATCAATATGTTCATATTAAAGTTGAAACTCCAAAAAATTTAACTTCCGAGCAAAAAGAGTTATTAACAAAATTCCAAGAAATTGAATCAAAAAAGAAAAATAAATCTGAGTCATTTTTTGATAAAATAAAGAAAACATTTAAAAAGTAAACATTAAAAGATTCTACCTAATTTGATAAGGTGGAATTTTTGGTTCTGTAAAATCTAATGGGGTTTTATGGGGTGACCAATTTTGATAAGATGTCAAATCTTATGGGGTAATCAGAGTTAATCTGAGCCCCTTTTTCTATTGGAAGACATATATAAAATACGCTTTCTTAATCTAGGGAAATTAGAGTAACCATATCCTATATTAATCATCTTTTGAATGTAGTTGTTATTACTTTCTGCAATTGCATTAGTAAGAACAATCCCAAAAGAATTTTTAGAATAAGCATTAATTATTTCTTCTTTCCAATTTGAAAATGTTTTTGCTATATTATTGAGTTCTATTGATGTGGATTTTGAAAAATTATTAATAAAAAAATCTATTGAATTTTCTGTTTCTTCTCTTTCATGTAGCTTAAGCATTTTATTGCAAAATAAATCTTTTGCAAGATATACTTCAGAAAGTTCTGGATATTCCTTTAGAACTATATTTACTTTATCTGTATAATTATAAACAACGCCAGTTCTTTCGTTTGTATATGTTAACTTATCTAAATCATATTTATTCATAAGAAATAATTTCCAATTCTTTTTTAGAAATTTATAAGCAAAAGTGTTTTTATTTTGATTTTTCATGATAC
>CAMEOO010000035.1 GCA_945929875.1 uncultured Caryophanales bacterium | reverse complement strand
AAAATAATATATTAAGCACAAAATATATCCGAGCAATAAATTTCTACATAAAAAAGTATTATCACAATTAGTAAACCATATGTTGTCTAATTATGTAATACTTTAATTTACTTAATATTTATAGTAGAAATATAGCATTAATAAAGATAGAAATATATACCCAATTCCTACTATTACTAGATACCAAAATGATCTAGAAGTTTCGTGCTTAGCGGACGTATAATCGTAAAATGTTTTGTATTTTGTTGGATTTTTAGTAAACATTCCGAAAAATCTCATTAACCCATATGTTAACATATCGAATGTTCCACCATTTGTGGCAAGGATCAAAAATCCAAATCCAGTGATTACAACGCCAGGAACAAAGAAGGCATCAGTAAGAATGTGAAATATTTCTTTAACAGTAGAAGCGCTAAAAATGTTTTTTGCTAAAACAATTATTAGTGATACAACCGCTCCAAGAGAAATAGTGACTAAATACTTAATCCATCCTTTAGACATTATTCACCACTTAATTCCTTTTTGTACCTTTGTTCTTCCTCGCTATTACAATAGACAAAATGCCCCTTCTTTACTTCTCTCATCGTTGGCTTTTCTTTAGAGTAGTCATGATCCGCTAAAGGGTTATATGTAATTCTTTTTCTCTTTTTCTCGTAGATTGGATCAGGTAAAGGAATTGCTGAAAGTAAAGATTTTGTATATGGGTGAAGTGGATGAGCAAATAACTCATCTGAAGTAGTCAACTCTACCAATTTACCGAAATACATAACTGCAATACGATCAGAGAAATATTTTACTACCGATAGGTCGTGAGCAACAAACAAGATAGTTAATCCCATTTTATCTCTTAGATCATTTAAAAGATTGATTACTTGAGCTTGAATAGAAACATCTAGAGCGCTGACTGGTTCATCAGCGATAATTAGCTCAGGATTTAGAATAATTGCACGAGCAATACCAATTCTTTGACGTTGTCCGCCTGAGAATTCGTGTGGGTAACGACCCGCATGTTCTGGGACTAAACCAACTAGTTCAAGTACTCTATATACTTCTTTATCGATAAATTCTTTATCTTTGACACCTCTAATAATTAACCCTTCAGCAATGATGTCCCTTACAGTCATACGAGGATCAAGAGAAGCGATAGGGTCTTGGAAGATCATTTGCATCTTATTCATGATTCGATCTTTTTTCGCTAATGCTAAATCATTTTTATATTGTTTTTTTAGCATTAAGAGTTTATTTTCATCTGTCTCATTAGCTATTAAAGGTTCGTATTTGTCCTTAACCTTTTGCATTTCAAACTTAGCAAATTCTTTGTTGCAATTCTTGTGATCGAATTTTGCTTTTTTGATTTCTTCGGTATTAGCTTTAACAACTTGAAGCATTTCCTCTTCTTTTTCTTTTATTTTAGCTTCGATTTCTTTTTTTAATTCTGGATTTGGTCCACTTGATTTAACTGTTTCTTTATAAGAATCTAATAATTCTTGCTTCTCTTTTTTAAACTTAGCTCTAGCGTCTTTAACTTGTTGCTTATATGGTCTAATACCAGCACATATTCTTTTGCCTTCAAGATATACTGATCCACCAGTTATATCATAAAGACGAATAATAGAACGGCCAGTAGTAGTTTTACCACAGCCTGATTCACCAACAAGGCCAAGGACTTCTCCTTTATATATTTCAAAATTTACATCGTCGACTGCTTTATTGTAAAAGTGTCTTCCTAATTTGAAATATTGTTCAAGATGTTCAACTTTTAATAATACTTCTTTTTCTTCTTTAGCCATTGTTGCTCATCTCCTTTTTCATTCTCTTAATTCTATCTGTAATAACTTTTGGAGGATTTACTTTTGGAGCATCAGGGTGTAATAACCATGTGGCTGCAAAATGAGTCTCACTTATTTCAAATAGAGGAGGTTCTTCTTCAAAGTCAATTTCAAGAGCGTATTTGTTTCTTTCCGCGAATGCATCACCCTTTGGAGGATAAATCATATTTGGAGGAGTTCCTGGAATTGCTTCTAATTTTTCTTTTGTCTCCAAATCAGGCATACTGCTTAATAGCGCCCAAGTGTATGGATGACGAGGATCGTAGAATATATCATTACTAGTTCCATATTCAACAATCTTACCAGCATACATAACCGCAATTCTATCTGCCATATTAGCGACGACACCTAAATCGTGAGTAATAAAGATTACAGATAAGTTTCTTTCTTTTTTAATTTTGTTAATTAGTTCAAGGATTTGAGATTGAATTGTAACATCTAAAGCGGTTGTAGGCTCATCACAGATTAAGATATCTGGGTTAGCACTTAAAGCGATAGCAATAACAATTCTTTGTCTCATACCACCTGAAAATTCAAATGGATATTGTTTATATCTAATTGCAGGTTCAGGGATACCGACTTCTTTCATTAATTCAAGAGCTCTGGCTTTAGCAATCTTCTTAGTCACTTTATAGACAACTTTAGATGCTTGCTCTTTCAAGAAATCAACTAAATCAACCATCTCTTTTTTGCAATCGAAACTATCATTTGTGGAAATGTCATTATTAATGCTATTAACTAAGCTATTTACAATCTTTTTCATATTGTCCCTAGCCAAGTCCAAATCCACTAAAGTAGGAGGAACTACTTTCCATGTTGGATTTTTTCCACTTTCACATAGTTTATTATATTTTGCTAGATTTCTATTATATTTTCTTTCTGCACCTGGATTAGTTCTTTTACCACCAATATATCTTTTTACTTCGTGATTAAAAGAATTAAAGAAAGAATATTCAACGCTTCTCTTATGAATATTTAAATAGTCAATTGATACTTTTAGTTCTTCTTTTACTACTTTTAGTTGCTTTTTTAAACTTGAAAGATCTAATTCTCCTTCTCTATTTAAAATAGCTAGAAGGGAATTTAAATGCTCTAATAATTTAGTTTTGTTTTCAATAGATTTATCGTGAGAATACTTAACTCCTTTGCTACCTAATTCAATAAAGTTTAGCATGAAGTTTTCGTCTAGATACTTTCTGGTCATTTTATCTAATTCACCAACAGGCATTGAGGAAAAATCAAATCCAGGATTTTTCATTAAATAGAATCCTAATCTAAAGAAATTGGGTTTTTCTTTATTAATCGCTTTTCCTAAGAAAGCAGCAACTTCATCTAATAGTGAGATAACTTTTAACTGATCTACTTTTTTACCCTCAGAAATTAAACTATCTAGTTTATGTGAATAATCGCTATAGAACTCATCGTTTGAAACAACGTAAGGATTAACTGATTTCTCAAATAATTTTTTTATTACTTTGAGACTCTTTTTTACATCTAGTCTTTGTTTCTTAGATAATAAGAATGAAATTTCTTCACATTGTTCTTTTGCACCGATAGCATTTTCTAAAGCACTATTATAAACTTGCTCAAGTTTTGTACTTTCAATACAGAAACTATCAAAAGTCTTACATTGAGTTTTGTTGTTTTCCTTATCTGATTCGACAGCATCTAAACTAGTCCTCAATAACTTTAATTTACCATTAAATTCTTTTCTTGCGCTTTTTTGACGAATTCTTCCATTTAAGATCATCGCTTCTGTAAGTTGCTTACCAACTCTAACGATTGGGTTCAAACTTGAAAGAGGATCTTGGAAAATCATTGAAATTTTATCTCCACGAATCTTGTGGAAATCGTCTTCAGATATTTTTAATAAATCTTGTCCATCATATAGGATTTCTCCACCTTCAACAATTGAGTTTCCAGCAAGAATTCCAATAATTGCTTTACTAGTAACTGATTTTCCTGAACCTGATTCACCAACGATGGCTAATGTTTCTCCTTTATATAGATCAAAAGAGATATTTCTTACGGCTTTAACTGTACCATTTTGAGTTCTAAAGGATACTTGTAAATTTTTTACTTCTAATTTCTTTTCCATAATTAATCCTCCGCACCTCTCAATGATGGGTTAAACGCATCACGTAATCCATTACCAAACAAGTTGAAACTCAGCATCAATAAACAAATATAAATTGATGGGAACAAAATAATGTGTGGGTAAGTAACAAGATATGGTTGTCCGTTTGCAAGTAATGTACCAACGCTAGTTAAACTTCCAGAATTTAAGTTGATAATTCCTAAATAGCTTAAGCTTGTTTCAGAGAAAATCATACTTGGAATAACTAAGACAGAGCTAGTAATCAATGTTCCTAAAGAGTTAGGGAAAATATGCTTAAACATAATTCTAGCATCTTTTGCTCCTAAAGTTCTTGCAGCAAGGACGTATTCTTGATTCTTAAATCGATAAAACTGCATTCTTGTTCTACCCGCCATTCCTATCCAACCGGTCAGGAAGAAAGCGATAAATAAGATTAATACGTGTGACGTACCTTCCATGTGATATTTCAATAAAGTAATGACAATCATGAAAGGAACCGCGTTAAGAATTTCGACAATTCTTTCCATAATAATATCTATCTTACCGCCATAATATCCTTCAATCGCTCCATAAAGTGCTCCAACAAACATATTTACCGAAGCTACTGTAATTGCAAGGATAAAGCTGAATCTAGCACCGCTGGCAAGGCAAGTAAAGATATCTTGTCCACTATTAGTGGTGCCAAATAAGAAGAATGGCTTATCTATTCTTTCATCAGCGTGAATATATCTATAATAGTTATAGTAATCAATTCTGACTTTATAAGCATTGCCATTTTGAACTGGAGTAGCATAAGAATATTGATAATTTCCTTCTCCTTCAATTCTCATTTTACTAGTATAACCATCTTTATCACTATAAGGAGCATAAATATCAGTATAAATAGGTTTTCCTTCACTGTCGTAAGTAACATCAGCAACTGGCTTGCCATTTGACATTTTAAGTTGATACCAAATATTGCCATCTGTTACTACTTGTGGTGGAATTTCACCATATTGGACTTTGTTTTTATTCATATCAGTCCAAGGGTAAATGATTTGAACATCATTAGCGTCTTGATATGCTTGAATATCTTTATATTGATCGACTGTTAAATTCATATATACTACACCGACGTTGTAATATGTATCAATTTTATAGTCGTACATTTTTACTTTCTTTTTATATGCATCTTCTGTTACATACGATTTGTATTTGTTATTTACAATTACATCTCTTTTTGTTTCAACAGAAATTGCATAATCCGCTAAAAATGTTGCTTCATTACCACTCTTATTACGAGTGCCTCCAAAAATCTTTGGAGCGGTAAAAACATAATAAGGATCTTTGTAAGATACTGAATAAGGCGAAACAATTGGAGCGATAATCGCATATAAGCCTAAAATTGCAATAACGATTGCCGCAGCAATAGATGCTTTATTCTTTTTAAATCTATTCCACGCATCTCTAAAATAGGAAATAGGTTTAGTAACTAATTCTTTATCGTGAAGTCTTCCTTCAGAACTAGCAAATACTAATTTTTCTTTTGGTACGCTAATTTCATTTGGTTTCATTTTTACTTCGCCCCCATTCTAATACGTGGATCGATAAATCCATAACTCAAGTCAATAACGATTGATGCTGCAAGTCCAATTAAAATATAGAAGCATGATAACATCATAAAGAAATCGTAATCTTGATAGTTAATTGAATCTAGGTAAAGTCCTCCAACACCAGGAATAGAGAAAATCTTTTCAATGATGAGGGAGCCTGAAAGAACAGATACAAATTCACCAACAATGGATGGGAAAATTGGAACCATCGCATTCTTTAAAGCGTGGTGAAGTGTAGCTTGTCCTCTAGTTAAGCCTTTAGTTCTAGCTAATAACATAAAATCACTAGTTAAAACTTCAGTGAGTTCAGCTCTAGTAAAACGAGCATATCCACAAATAGATCCAAACGACATCGCAATAACTGCTGGCATCATAGATCTAAACATTGAACCGGAAAAATAATCAAATCCCGAATTCATCATAAGTGGGAACCAGTTTAATTTAAAACAGAAAATGTATTGAACTAAGAAAGCAGTGACAATACTAGGAACTGAAATAAAAATCATAACTCCAGTACTAATTAAGTGGTCTTGCCATCTATTTTTCTTTAATGCAGCAAAAATACCAAGAGCAATTCCAAGCGGAACTGAGAATAAAGTAGAATAAACGTTAATTAAAACTGTAGGTGGAAGTTTTTCAACAAACACGTCCCATACTGGTTTATTTCTATATTCTGGCAAGTTAACACCAACACCAAAATCGCCATGGAATATTCTTTTTATATAGTTAACCAATTGGACAGGAATAGGATCATAATACCCTCTTGCCCTCAATGTAGCTTCTATAATTTCTTTATCTTGACCAATAGTTACATTTACAACAATTGGTAATAATTTAATTAATACGAATGAAATTAAAAATATAATTAAAAAAGTCATGATCATTAATCCTAGCCTTTTTAATATATATTTGAACATGTACATATTAATTTCCCCTCCTTTACTACTTTTTATTATTGATAAAACGCGAGACAAGTATTCCACATTGTCTCGCATTTATCATTATAAGAATAATTTTTTTAGTTAATTATTGTTTGTAATCAAGTGTATTATTCTTGCAGTATTCTTCCCATTCTGCATCATCGTATGCATATGTTAAGTATTCAATTCCGCCGTAAGCCATAAATGTATTATAGTCACGTGAGATGTAATCTGATTTATATGATTTTAATGCAGCTGTGAAGTGATTTTGTAGAGGTACTGTGTAGTAAACACTTAAGATTTCTTTTTCAATAGCAGCGATAATGCCAAGTCTAACTTCGTTTTCAACTTGTCCTTCAGCCCAGTTGTGTTTTGAACCTTCAACGCCGTTTAAGCAATTGTACCATTCCATTAAGCTCATTGTGTATTCTTCGCCTAATACTGTGTGAGTCAATTGAACTTTATCAGTTTCCCAAGCTGTTGAATACATATAATCTGGTGATAAGTAAGCTAGTAGGAAGTAACCTGGATCCCAAGCAGCTCCTTGCCAACCACCAGTACAGATGTCGTATGCACCAGAACGGAAGTCATCTGCCCATTTTGAACCATGATCTTCAAATTCAGTTTCTAATCTACCTTCAAGTGGTGTTCCAACTACCATAGCTTTTAATGCTTTTGATAAGTAATCAAATACACGTCTTGTAGCTTCGTTATCTGCACCAGTACCGAAAGTAATTACAACTTTATCAGTAGCTTTAATTGTTCCTGCTGTAAGAGCTTCGTTATAAGCTTCTGTAACTAATTGTTTTGCTTGAGCTGGATCGTAACCTGTAACTGCAGCTGCTGCTTCATCTATTGAAGCGTATTTAGTAACGTCAACTCCGTAAACTTCACATAATACTTTCTTTGCAACCTCTTCGTTTCTGTAAACTCCACCATTTTCAACATCGTAATAGTGCATTGAGTTGAATAAACCAAAGCCAGGTTTTGACGAAGTAGTACATGTCCTGTTGTATTCATCTCTATCAACCGCTAAAGAGATAGCTTTTCTGAATCTAACATCAGTTAAGATTGTTTTGTTGACACCTTCTTTTTCACGAGCTTTTAATGCGTTAGCGTCTGATTGAATTTGCATAGAACCAACGTAATCATCTGGTGTAAAGATAGCTTGTGAAGAGTTCTTGTATTCAGAAGCGATAGATACGTCGATACCGATTGAATCTAATTCACCTTTTTGGAATGCTAACCAAGCTGTATTCCATTCTTTGATTGTCTTACAAACGATTCTAGATGTTTGATATTTCTTATCGTTTTCTTTTAATCCATATCCATACCAGTTAGTATTTCTCTCAAGAGTATATTCTTTACCTGATTGGAATGTAGATAATTTATATGGTCCCCAAGAAGCAGTTGATGCGACTGATGAGTTATATGTAGAAGTCCATAATTTTGAACCTTCAACTGGAGCAACTTTATTAGCTTCAAATAGATCTTTCTTAACAAGTGGTAAGCTAGACATATTGTATGCTGCTTTGTAAGATAATGAGCCATCTTCTTTTAATAATTCAAGTGGATTATCTAGAACAAGATATAATTCATTGTCTTTAGCGCCTGTGAAGATACCAACTGCACTGAAATCCATAGCTGGATATTCGTGTTCATAAGAGAATAAAGTCAATTCTTCTTCTGGTTCAGATTTCCAGAAAGTTACTACTGCATCAAAAGCAGCCTTTAATGTTGCATTAGCTTCAATTTCTGCTGGAGTTTTTCCAACTAAAGCTTCAATATCTGCTTGAGCGGCAGTACATCCTAATTGTGTTAAAACCCATGCTGGGCCTTTTGCTTTTGCAGCGTCACCATATTTTCCCCAAAGCCAAGAACCCATTGATGAATTTGTTAAATCAAATTTTAAAGCTGGGTCTTGTTTTCCTTCAGCCCAAGTTTTATGTTTTAATTCAGCGCCTTGAGTAACTTTTGATCCTTGATAAACGTAATTTCTAGCGTTGTGAATAACAGTAGAACCATTATAATAGCTATCTGCACGATAGTGTTTGAATAATGGGTTTAATTGTTCTTTCATTGTGTAGACGAAATCATCAGCAGTAATTGCTGTGCCATCATCCCATTTTAAATCATTACGTAAAGTAATCTTGTATGCGTAACCATTTGTTGCTTCAGCTGGTACTGAGTATTTCTCATCGCCTGCGTATTCTTCTGTTACGTCTTCTAATTTTGTTGCAGCGCCATAAGTAACTTCAAATTGACCTGGAACTGGAACTCCATCTTTATCAAATTTGTAGTCAAATTGGAAGAATGAACTTCCGATGTAACTCATAATTTGAGTATCATTATTGTCTTGGTAACTTAATTCATTCCAGTTAGATGGAGAAACTTCAGTATAAGTGTTGTAAGTATATTTACCACTAAAATCTCTCTTGTAACCTTTACATGAAGATAAAGAACCAAGTGTTCCCACTAAAATAGCGGAAGCTAAAACATACTTTAATGTTTTTTTCATTTTATTATCCTCCTAACATTAAGTAATACGTATGTTTAGATTGTGTGAAAAAACGAAGCACCGACGTCTTCACTAATTTCATCAAAATATAAATAACGTAGTTTTATAAAACACTATTTTTTACTATATGTCAACAAAAATAATGACAATTTTTTTAATAAAAATTATGAAATCGCTTACATTTAATAATATAAAATTAACTATTTTATTTTTATAAAATAATTGCGATTTTATTTAAGTTAAAAACAAAGTCTGAAATCAAATTTGAAAAAATGTCGATATCTAAAAAATACACTTCCGAGTCATTATCTTGAAGAATCTTTAATTTTATTTCATCAAAGATAGTTTCACTATTAGTTTTTTCTGAAATTTCTTTTATAATGTCCTCAATAATAATCACTTTATGATTTAAAAAATCAGAGATTAAAAATTTATACCTTTTTATATCGTCTTTTTTTTCTAAAATAAAACAGGCATTTCTCTTTTTTATCTCCAAAGATAAATCGATGATTTTAAAAGATGAAGAATATGCCACATCTCTTCTTAAATATTTTGAGGATAACTTAATCTCTTTTTTACTTGGACTAATAATCAAAGATGAGTTTGATAAACTTAATAAAGTGCTATGTATGTAATAAGATATTATGGAATCATTAACAAAAGAATATTTTGTTTTGCTTAATTCTTCTTTTATTTTATTAAAATACTTTTTCTTTCTAAATTTTGATAAACCATATTTTAAACACAACAAAGAAACTTCATCAAATTTAAAAGTTGAAAAGCTGACCCCTATATAAATATAACTATCGATAGTTTCAAGCATTATTACCCTCTCATTTTTTCAATTTCTCTTTTTTGTGACTTTTCTTTTTCACTTTCTCTTTTATCAAAGAGCTTTTTGCCTTTAGCAAGAGCAATCTCAACCTTTGCTCTCCCCTTCTTCAAATAGACTTTTGTGCAAACTAAGGTATAACCTTTTTCTTTAATCTTTTGAGATAATTTTAAAATTTCTTTTTTATGAAGCAATAACTTTCTAGTCCTTAAGGGATCATGATTAAATATATTCCCTTCTTTTAATTCTGCAATATGCATATTTAAGAGAAAAGCTTCTTGGTTTTTAATAATTACATAACTATCATTTAAGGAAGCTCCATTTACTTTTAAAGATTTAATTTCTGTTCCTTTTAAGGAAATTCCTGCCTCTAAGAACGAAGAAAGAAAATAATCGTAAGAAGCTCTTCTATTAGTTGCAATAATCTTAACGCCTTCCATATTTCCTTTCCTTTCTCTTCACTGATCTATTTTCACTATTAATTTTAATAGTTTTTTTATCATTAATCAAAGTAAATGTGATTTGATAAGAATCGACATCAACTCTAGCCACCATTACTTTGACATGATCGCCTAATTGATATTTATTGTTTGTTCTTTTCCCTCTGGCGCTCATGTATACTTCATCGAAAATATAGAAGTCGTCATTCATGCTTTCAAAATCAACAAATCCATTAATTCCATTGGTAAGTTCAATAAACATCCCATTAGCGCTCATCCCATTAATTATTCCAGAATAAATATTACCTAATTTATCTTCCATGTACTTTGCGCTTTCCAAATCTTCGACTTCTCTTTCAATGGATAAAGCTCTTCTTTCTTTCATCGAACTATTTTCACAAATGAAGGAAATTTCTTCCTCAAAAGTATTATCAAAAGAGATATCTCCATCGATTAAATATCTTTGAATAAGTCGATGAACTAATAAATCAGGGTATCTTCTAATTGGAGAAGTAAAATGGCAATATGAAGAACTAGCTAAACCAAAGTGTCCTTTATTATCTATGCAATATCTTGCTTTGGCAAGTGAGCGAAGTAACATCATCGATAAAACTTCTTTCTTATCTGGATCATTAATTTTCTCTAAGTGCTCAGATAATTCTTTTGGACTAACCGTCAAAGAAGAAAATGAGCAACGATAACCAAGATGAGATGATAATTTCATAAACGAATCGATCTTTTTTGATTTAGGTTGTTCGTGAATACGATAGCTAAACGGAAGTTTCATATTCTCTATGGTAGAAGCTACCACTTCATTCGCACAGATCATCAAATCTTCAATCAACTCTTCGCCATCATCTTGTTTTCTTTTAATAACATCATATGGTTTGCCATTTTCATCACAAACAAATTTCAATTCAGTAGACTCTAGATTTATCGCCCCTAAGCGATTTCTTCTTTTTCTAATTTTTTTTGCTACTTCATTTAAAATAAATAGCATTTGATCAACTTCTTCACTGACATGTTCATTTTTTTCTAATTCGTGATGAAGTAATTTATTAACGTAAGTATAAGTCAATCTTGCTTTAGAGTTAATTACCCCTTTAGTAATACGGCTATTAATCACATTCCCAAAATTATCTACCTCAAAAATGCAAGAAGTAACCAATCGATCAACATGAGGATTTAAAGAGCAGATCCCATTAGATAATTCTACAGGAAGCATTGGAACCACTCGATCAGTGACGTAGATTGATGTTCCTCTAGAAAAAGCTTCTCTATCAAGAGGAGAATCTTTAGTGACATAATGAGAAACATCTGCGATATGTACACCAACTAAATAGCCTTTTGAGGTTCTTTCCACTTCTACTGCATCATCAAAGTCCTTGGCATCTTCCCCATCGATAGTCACAATAAGTCTAGAAGTAAAATCTTCTCTACCTACATAATCTTTTTCTTGCAATTTATTTGGAATAGATTTTAACTCTTCCCTCACCTCTAAAGGAAAGTCAATATCCGCGCCATGATTTAGAATGATTCTTTCAATATCTACTCCAGGATCATTTTTATGGCCAATAACCTTTATAGCATCTAAATAAATCTTATTTTTAGTTTCCTTTGTTATTATGCAACTTACAATATAGCCTTCAAACAAACTTACTTCTGAATGGTCGATAATAAATTCGACATTCTTAGAGGAAACATCTTTAGTTAATAAATAAAACTTACCTTGCCTTTCCTTTACCTCTCCAACAATTTGTTTTCTTCCTCTTTTAATAATAGAAACGACTTCATAAGAAAGATAACCATAGGAATAATCTTTTCTAAGGTAGACGATATCATCAATAAAAGCGCCATTTAAACTATTATTATTGATATAACCATCTTCTTCTCCTTCGATAGAAGCAAAGGAATACGTATCTTTAATTGATACGATTTTACCCTTAATTAAATCTAATTGATTAGGTAAATAGAATTTATGATTGTGATATACGATCTCACCTTCATCAATTAATTCATCTAGAGTTTTATTCACTTCTTTTTCATCAGAAAAGAACTCTAGAATCACCTTCCTAGATAAAGAATGTTTTTTTAGTAACGCTAGTATTCTTTGTTTCATAAAAGTTCCTTTCTAATCTCAAAAAAAAGAGTTGTTGAACAACCCTTATTTTACCCAAGATATTTAGTTAATAATGTAAAGAGGAAAAATATAATTCCAAGGATCAGTGTCATAATAGACAATACTTTTTCTGAGCCTCTTTCTTTGGTTTTCGCAAAAATATTCATTTTGCTACCACCAGTAATTGCTCCAGAAGCTCCATTAGTTTTACCACCTTGTAATAGGGTTATTAATATCAAAATAACTGAAATAACAACTAATACGTACTCCATTTTTTCTCCTCCTTTTCTAAAGGGTCTTATTTATAATACACTATTTGTCAAAATATTTAAAATGTTTTTTTATTTTATCAGGAAAATATTAGATTATCCCTTCTTTTTTAGCTTCCTAATAGTTTTATCTTTCCCAAAAATAAAGATATGATCATTTTCTTCAAAACAATAATCGGCAGAAGGAACATCAACTTTTCCGTTGTTAGATACTGCGATCACATTTACATCGAAATTATTTCTTACATCTAGTTCTTTAATATTGTGGCCAACCCAATCTTTTAAAACTAGCATTTCCACGATGCTATATTCATCAGATATTTGAATATAATCTAATAAGTTAGTCGCGTTACATTTTACCGCTAATTTTTCGGCGATGTCTTTTTCTGGATAAACTACTTCATCAGCACCAGCCATTTTTAAGAATTTAGTTTGGACTTCACTAGTTGCTTTAGAAATAATATGTTTTGCTCCTAGTTCTTTTAAATGAGAAGTTATCTCTAAAGAAGCTTGGAAACTCTCACCGATTGCCACGATACAGATATCAAAATTATTAACTCCTAATTCACTCAATGTTGCTTTTTGCATACAATCGCCAATATAGGCATTTTCGAAATCTTTAGAAAGAACGTTGATTAATTCATCATCATTGTCAACGATACAGACTTCATTTTTAAGCGATAAGAGTTTGTAGGCTAAATGTTTTCCAAATTCGCCCATTCCAATAATTAAAATCGATTTCATACTATCCCACCAATATTTTTCCTTTCGGTTCATCTATTATTTTATCATTTCTATCAACGATAAATAAACTAAATAATGTCAAAGCTCCTAATCTTCCTGAATACATCAAAAATATCAATATTATTTTTGTAAACACACTTCCAGTTGCTGATAATCCCAAAGAGAGCCCAACTGTTCCAAGTGCTGATACCGTCTCAAATAGAACTTCTTCTAAAGAACAACTTTCTACCGCTGAAATCGTTAATGTAGCCACTAAGATTAAAACTAAATAAGCAATGATTAATGAACTAGATTGTTTAATAATTTGTGTAGAAATTTTTCTCTTAAACATCACAACATCCTTTTTACCTTTTGCTGAAGAAATTAGATTAGCCATTACTACAATAAAAGTAGTAACCTTGACTCCGCCAGCAGTAGATCCTGAGTTTCCTCCAATAAACATTAAAATAATAGTTAGTAATTTTCCTGAGCTTGTTAGTTCATTTAAATTAACCGAATTAAAACCAGCTGTTCTAGGGCTAATTGATAAAAACAACGAATTAAAAATTTTATCAGCAAGAGAAAATTCTTGGAAACTACCTTTTTGTCCTACTCCAGTAAATTCAAAGACGAAGAACAAAATTGCAGGAAAAATAATTAGTAAAGAATTAAATACTAATACTATTTTTGTATGTAATTGCAGTTTAGAAATTTTGAATTTGCTATCTATAATATCTGACCATACGATAAATCCTAATCCTCCAATAACAATTAAAATCATAATAGTAATAAGGACTAAAGGAGAACTATAATAATCGGTTAATGAACCTCCCGCTGCTCCAAAAATATCAAATCCTGCATTGCAAAATGCAGATACAGAATGAAATATTCCATAATATAGTGCTTTAGCAAAATTCATATCTTTCATAAAGCAAAATGTTAAAATAATAGTTCCAATTCCTTCACATAAAATCGTACATTTAATAATTCTTTTAATAAGAGCTCCTACTTCTGAAATATTATATGAACCCGCCGATTGCATTAAAACAGTCCTATTGAATATACCGATATTTTTCTTAAACATCATAAAGAACAAAGTGATTATCGTCATAAAGCCTATACCACCAATTTGAATTAAGATTAAAATAACTATTTGTCCAAAAATATTCCAATGTGAAAATGTATCAAATGGAACAAGACCTGTAACGCATGTAGCGGAAGTAGAAGTAAAAAGAGCATCAATAATATTAGTAAACTTACCACTTTTAGAAGTGATAGGTAAAAATAGTAGCAATGTTCCAATTAATATTGTTATAAGATATCCTAACGATATTAATCTAACTGGTGTAATCTTTCTCTTCTTGACCATAAAAATCCCTCTAGTATAAAACTAATTAATAGGTGAATTAATATATATATATTATACAATAAATTAAAAATAATAAAGAAAAAGAAGATAAATAAAAAGTGAAATCTATTTACTCACCAAATTTAATCAAAAAAAGAAATTAATTTAAGATTTTTTCTTTTTTCTCTCTAAAGTATTTTAATAGAGAGTAAAATTCTTTGTTATTAACGTATTAATGCATGATTTATATGTATTGATATATAGTCATGAGGTAAAACCAAATGACAGAAGTAAATATTGGG